>NZ_JBSFRG010000016.1:0-132294 GCF_053589115.1 Rhodococcus sp. NPDC003383
TGTGAACGTGTTGTGGGCGATGCTCCGCGACGAGGCGGTCTACCAGCCCGCGTCTACCGTCGCGGCGGCTTGACAACTTCATTGAGATTCCTCCTTTTGTGTGGACACTCCTCCTTTATACCCCCTGGGGGTATATCTGTGAAGTGCGTCGACCGGTGCCCGGTGTTCGAGGCCCTCCCGGTAAACTGCTGTTCGTCCGGTGTCCGTCCCCGGGCGCCAGCACTACTACCGAGGAGCAGCACGTGGCTCGTGTCGTCGTCGAAGTCATGCCCAAGGCCGAGATTCTCGACCCCCAGGGCCAGGCCATTGTCGGGGCGCTGTCGCGGCTGGGCTTCCCGGGCGTATCCGATGTCCGCCAGGGGAAGCGCTTCGAGCTCGAGATCGACGGCAGCGTCGACGACGCCGAGCTCGAGAAGATCGCGGAGGGTCTGCTCGCCAACACCGTGATCGAGGACTGGACGGTGCGCCGGATCGACGGTGAAGCATGAGCCGCATCGGAGTCATCACCTTCCCGGGCACGCTCGACGACGTCGACGCGGCCCGCGCGGTCAAGCTCGCCGGCGGTGAGGCCGTGAGCCTGTGGCACGGCGACGCCGACCTCAAGGGTGTCGACGCGGTCATCGTGCCCGGCGGCTTCTCCTACGGCGACTACCTGCGTTGCGGCGCGATCGCGCGCTTCGCGCCCGTGATGGGCAAGGTCGTCGAGGCGGCCAAGGGCGGCATGCCGGTGCTGGGTATCTGCAACGGCTTCCAGGTGCTGTGCGAGGCGGGCCTGCTGCCCGGCGCACTCACCCGCAACGAGGGCCTGCACTTCATCTGCCGCGACCAGTGGCTCAAGGTCGAGTCGAACTCGACCGCATGGACCTCCCGCTACGAGGCCGGGGCCGAGATCCTCGTTCCCCTCAAGTCCGGGGAAGGCCGCTACCAGGCGTCGCAGGAAGTGCTCGACGAACTCGAGGGCGAGGGTCGCGTCGTGTTCCGGTACGCCGGCGACAACCCGAACGGCTCGCAGCGCGGAATCGCCGGCATCGCGTCGGCGAACGGTCGCGTCGTCGGCCTGATGCCGCACCCCGAGCACGCCACCGAGCCGCTCACCGGCCCCAGCGACGACGGCCTCGGCATGTTCTACAGCGTTCTGGACGCGGTCGTCTCCGCCTGACCGACCCCGGCGCCACGGTGATGGGTGCCTCCCTGTTGCTCGACGACAGGGAGGCACCCATCGCTCGTTCCGGGGCCGAAATGTCTCCGCGGAAATGTTCCTCTCCTGTATCGAATGTCTTATTCTCGCCTGATGGATGTGCAGGCCGTTCACGACAAGCTCGAGATCAAAGAGCTGCTCTACCGCTACGCGCGGTCCGTCGACACGAAGGACTGGGAGGCGCTCGCCTCGGTCTTCACCGACGACGCGCACCTCGACTACAGCTCCGTCGGGTATCCGCCGGGGTCGCGCGACGAGGTCGTCGCGATCCTGTCCCGCGCGCTCGACGCGGTGCCCATGACGCAGCACTTCATCAGCAACATCCAGATCAGCCTCGACGGCGACCGGGCCGACGTGACCGCGATGTTCTACAACCCCATGCAACTGCCCGGAATGGACGCGCTGTCGTTCTGCGGCGGCAACTACCACCATCGCGTCGTGCGCACCGCCGACGGCTGGAAGAGCGAGCACCTGGTCGAGGAGAACCTCTGGTTCGTCAACCCGCCCGCTCGGCAGAACGCTCGGCAGAACTAGAGATCCCGAGACAAGGACGAGGGGCTCCGTCGCTGTCCCGATCAGCGGCAAAGCCCCTCGTCCCGAGTGTCCGGGAGCCGACCCCCCGATCGGGTCCCGGATCGATACCGGAATCCTCCCCCAAGGCGCGGTATCGATGATCATTCTGCCCGCTTCACCCACCAGTTTCCTGAGTAGGAATACGCATCTTTGTGGTGTTTCCTTGTGGCGGTCCCAGGCGCCACAAAGGCACACGGGAAGCGTTAGCTTCACTGCATGGCACTCAGCATCGGCATGATCACATTCGACAGCACCGATCCCGGACCGCTCGCCACCTGGTGGGCCGAGCAGACGGGCGGGCGCATCGACCAGGACAACGGTGGATTCTTCTACATCGTCGCCCTGCCGGACTCGCCGCAGCGGCTCGGCTTCCAGAAGGTCGCCGACCCCACGCCGGGCAAGAACCGCGTCCACCTCGACCTCGGCACCGAGAACCTCGACGACGAGGTCGCGCGGCTCGTGGCCGCCGGTGCGACCGAGGTGCATCGCGAGGACATGGGCGCGTTCCGCTGGGTGACGCTGACCGACCCGGACGGCAATCACTTCTGCGTCGCCTCCGGTCACTGAATATTTGCCGGTGTTGCGTTGTGGCGGTCCCAGGCGCCACAACGCAGCACCGGAAGCGGCAGCTTCACCTGGTGTGGATTCCTCGCGGTGGTGCGAGGATGCAGGAATGTCTTCTCTCACACGCGCCGACGCCCAGGGGCTGTGCAATTTCGTCGACCTGTCACCGTCACCGTTCCACGTGTGCGCGACCGTCGCGGCCATGCTCGCCGACGCCGACTTCGACGAACTGGCCGAGACGCAGCCCTGGCCGACCGAGCCCGGGCGGTACTACGTGATCCGCGGTGGCTCGCTCATCGCGTGGACCACCGAGGGGGAGGGCGCGACGGACGCGTCCGGCACGACCCGGCCGTTCCGGATCGTCGGCGGGCACACCGACAGCCCCAACCTTCGGGTCAAGCAGCATCCGGACCTGGTGTCGGCCGGCTGGCGGACCGTCGGCCTCGAACCGTACGGCGGGGCGTGGCTGAACTCGTGGCTGGACCGCGACCTCGGTGTCTCCGGCCGCCTGACGGTGCGCAACGGCGGGACCGCCTCGGACGTGCTCGTGCACGTCGACGACCCGATCCTGCGGGTTCCGCAGCTCGCGATCCACCTGTCGGAAGACCGCAAGGGCGTGCAGCTCGACCCGCAACGCCACGTGAACGCCGTGTGGGGCGTGGGTACCGAACCGCGGTCGTTCATCGGCTATCTCGCCGACCGGGCCGGGGTGGCCGCGGACGCGGTGCTCGGCTGGGAACTCATGACCCACGACCTGGCGCCGAGTTCGCTGGTCGGGGTGGACGGCGATCTGGTCAGCGCACCGCGCCTGGACAACCAGGGCACCTGCTACGCGGGCGTGCACGCGCTGCTCGCCGCGGCCGAGCACGTCGTCCGGAACCCGGGCCCGTCCCCGATGCTCGTGCTGTTCGACCACGAGGAGGTCGGCAGCATGTCGGACCGCGGGGCGTTCTCCGACCTGTTGAACTCGGTGCTCGAGCGGATCGTGCTCGCGCGCGGCGGTGGTCGCGAGGAGTTCCTGCGCACCCTGGCCGGGTCGATCGTCGCCTCCGGGGACATGGCGCACGCGACGCACCCGAACTATGCGGAGCGGCACGAGCCGTCGCACCGGATCGAGGTGAACGGCGGACCGGTGCTCAAGGTCAACCAGAACCTGCGGTACGCGACGGATGCGGCCGGCGCCGCGGCGTTCGCCCTGGCCTGCGACCAGGCCGGGGTGCCGCTGCAACGCTACGTGCACCGCGCCGACCTGCCGTGCGGTTCGACGATCGGGCCGATCACCGCGTCGCGCACCGGGCTGACCACGGTCGACGTGGGCGCCCCGCAGCTCGCGATGCACTCGGCCCGCGAGCTGATGGGCGCCGCCGATGTCGGCTCCTACGCGGACGCTCTGGCCGCCTTCCTGACGCCGGCGGCCTGACCGATCCGGTCCGGCCGGATCGGGCTCACGTCCGGCGGTGGTACGCGACCGCGAGTCGTGCGAGTGCCACGGCTCCGACGAGCAGACCGAAATCGCGCAGCGCGATGTCGTAGTAGCCGGAGTAGGTCAGCAGGTTGACGATGATCCCGGCGAGCCATGCGGCGACGACCCAGGCTCCGATCCGGGGTGCGACGGCGACGAGGATGCCGGCTGCGATCTCGATGACACCGACGAGGTACATGGCCTGCTGCGCGGTGCCGGGGAGGATGTCGTCGATCCACGTGGCCAGGTAGCCGGGCCAGTCGGTCAGCAGGTTGGTGAACTTGTCGAGCCCGAACAGGATCGGGGCGACGGTGAAGACCGTGCGCAGTGCCAGAAACGCCTGATAGCCGGGGTCGTGGAGGTCTGCGCGCGCGGTGATCGCGGTGGGGGATGAGGTGGTGGACATGACGGGTCTCCCTCTGTCCGAGTTCTAAAAACTATCTGCACTGATTTTAGAATCGGCGGCGACATTTAGTCAACGAAAATCGGTTTTACAATCGAGGGATGGACCGCGCGCAGCAATCGGGGATCGCCGCCCTCGCGGCACTCGGCGAACCCGCCCGGAGCCGGCTCTACGACTACGTCGTGAGCCGTCGCGAACCGGTGGGACGCGACGAGGTCGCCGCCGCCCTGGGTATCGCCCGCACGACCGCCGCCTTCCATCTCGACCGGCTCGTCGAAGAGGGGTTGCTCGAGGTCGAGTTCGCCCGCCGGAGCGGGCGCGCCGGGCCGGGAGCCGGACGCCCCGCGAAGCTGTATCGCCGGGCCGCGCGACAGATCGACGTGACTCTGCCCGCGCGGCGATACGAACTGGCGGGCCGGTTGCTGGCGGACGCCGTCGACGAGTCCGACCGCACCGGCGAATCGCCGCGCGCGATCCTGTCGCGGCGCGCGACCGAACTGGGCCGGCGGATCGGGGAGGACGCCGCCGGCGAGCGGACGACCGAGGTCCTCGCGGACCACGGATTCGAACCGCTCGACGACGGGGACGCCATCCGCCTCGGAAACTGCCCGTTCCATGCGCTGGTCGACGGGCACACCGACCTGGTGTGCGGTATGAACCTCGACCTGCTCACGGCACTGCTCGACGGCCTGGGCGACCGCACCCTGCGCGCGTGCCTGGATCCCGCGCCGGGTTTCTGCTGCGTCCGATTGGTGCCGTCCGACCGGATCGACCCCGCCTAAGGCCCACGTGGAGCCGTCCGCGATGCGAGACTGAGTGCACCTTCCCGCCGAGGACGAACGGTGGTGATCGATGATGAGCGGTCCGTCGTTCCCCGACCATCTGCTGACGGTCGACGAGTGGGCGGCCCTGCCCGAGTACGAGCGCTACCGGCTCGAGCTCTGCGAAGGGGTCCTCGTCGTGACCCCGCACCCCGGATACCTGCACCAGCACGTCACGTTCGCACTGGTCGACGCGCTCGCCGAGCAACTCCCCGACGAGCTGTGCGTCCTCGGCGACGTCGAGGTGCTGCTCCCCGGCGAGCCGCCGACGGTCCGCTGCCCCGACGTGATCGTCGTCGACCGGGCCCTCGTCGAGGCCGATCCGGACCGTGCGACCGCCGCCGATGTGCGGCTCGTGGTCGAGGTGACGACCGCCGGAAGCGGGCGGACCGACCGGGTCACGAAGTTCTCCGAATACGCGGAGAGCGGGATTCCGCAGTACTGGATCGTCGATCTCACCGAACCGGCCGTGCTCGCGGCGTTCACCCTCGAAAACGGGTGGTACCGATTCGACGGCGAACAGGCGGGAACGATGACGCTGCCCGTGGCCGGTCGTGACGTGACCGTGGACCTGGAAGCGCTCACCCTCACGCGGGCGAACGCCCGCGGCGTGTCCGCCGACGCACCGGTGGCACCCGATGACGGTCCCCCCCGATAGACTGGCCGCGGCAGTGCGCGCCCGGCCTGCCGTTTCGATCCCAGAGTGAAGGGACCCGACGCCCAGTGTCACCGCAGGTGGATACCGTCACCCACGCCGCCGAGACTTCCGATCTTGCTCAGCCGTACGCCGAGCTGGGTCTGAAGGACGACGAGTACGCCCGCATCAAGGAGATCCTGGGCCGCCGTCCCACGGACGCCGAACTGGCGATGTACTCCGTGATGTGGTCCGAGCACTGCTCCTACAAGTCGTCGAAGGTCCACCTGCGCTACTTCGGGGAGACCACCACCGACGAGATGCGTTCCTCGATGCTGGCCGGCATCGGCGAGAACGCCGGTGTCGTCGACATCGGCGACGGCTGGGCGGTGACCTTCAAGGTCGAGTCGCACAACCACCCCTCGTACATCGAGCCCTACCAGGGCGCGGCCACCGGTGTCGGCGGCATCGTCCGCGACATCATGGCGATGGGTGCGCGCCCGATCGCGGTCATGGACCAGTTGCGTTTCGGTGCCGCGGACCATCCCGACACCCGCCGCGTCGTCGACGGCGTGGTGCGCGGTGTCGGCGGCTACGGCAACTCCCTCGGCCTGCCCAACGTCGGCGGCGAGACCGTGTTCGACGCCTCCTACCAGGGCAACCCCCTGGTCAACGCGCTGTGCGCGGGCGCGATGCGCGTCGAGGACCTGCACCTGGCGTTCGCGTCCGGCACCGGCAACCGCATCATCCTGTTCGGTGCCCGCACCGGCCTCGACGGCATCGGCGGCGTCTCCGTCCTCGCGTCCGAGACGTTCGACGACAGTGCCGGCGGCCGCCCGAAGAAGCTGCCGAGCGTGCAGGTCGGCGACCCGTTCACCGAGAAGGTGCTCATCGAGTGCTGCCTCGACCTGTACCGCGAGAAGCTGGTCGTCGGCATTCAGGACCTCGGCGGCGCCGGCCTGTCCTGCGCGACCTCCGAGCTCGCCGCCGCCGGTGACGGCGGCATGCGCATCCACCTCGACCGGGTCCCGACCCGTGCGAAGGGCATGACCCCCGCCGAGGTGCTGTCCTCCGAGTCGCAGGAACGCATGTGCGCGGTCGTCGCGCCCGAGAACGTCGAGGCGTTCATGGCGGTCTGCAAGAAGTGGGACGTGCTGGCGACCGACATCGGTGAGGTCACCGACGGCGACCGCCTGGTTATCACCTGGCACGGCGAGACCGTCGTGGACGTGCCGCCGCGCACCGTCGCACACGAGGGCCCGGTCTACGAGCGTCCCGTGCAGCGTCCGGACTCGCAGGACGCGCTGATCGCCGACACCACCGCCGGCCTGAAGCGCCCGGAGACGGCCGACGAACTGAAGGCCACGCTGCTGAAGATGCTCGCGTCGCCGGCGCTGTGCAGCCGCAAGTGGATCACCGAGCAGTACGACCGCTACGTGCGCGGCAACACCGTGCTGGCGGAGAACGCCGACGCCGGTGTGGTCCGCATCGACGAGGAGACCGGCCGCGGTATCGCCCTGGCGACCGACGCGTCGGGCCGCTACACCCAGCTCGACCCGTACGCGGGCGCGCAGCTCGCGCTCGCCGAGGCGTACCGCAACGTCGCCACCACGGGCGCGACCCCCAAGGCCGTGTCCAACTGCCTCAACTTCGGTTCGCCGGAGGATCCGGCCGTGATGTGGCAGTTCCAGCAGGCGGTGCGCGGCCTCGCCGACGGATGCGCCCAGCTCGGCATCCCGGTGACCGGCGGCAACGTCAGCTTCTACAACCAGACCGGCTCGACCGCGATCCTGCCGACCCCGGTCGTCGCGGTGCTCGGCGTCATCGACGACGTGCATCGTCGTATCCCGACCGGCCTGGGCCTCGAGCCCGGCGAGACGCTCATCCTGCTCGGCGAGACCCGCGACGAGTTCGACGGATCGATCTGGGCGCAGGTCGAGCACAACCACCTCGGTGGTGTGCCCCCGAAGGTGGACCTCGAGCGCGAGCGGCTCATCGCGGAGATCCTCGTCGCCGGTTCGCGCGACGGCCTGATCTCGGCGGCCCACGACCTGTCCGAGGGCGGCCTCGCCCAGGCGGTCGTCGAAGCGGCGCTCGCCGGTGAGACCGGTTGCCGGATCCTGCTTCCCGAGGACGCGGACCCGTTCGTCACGCTGTTCTCCGAATCCGCCGGCCGGGTGCTGGTCGCGGTGCCGCGCACCGAGGAGTCCCGCTTCACGGGGATGTGCTCGGCGCGCGACCTGCCGTGGGTGCGGATCGGTGTCGTCGACGAGGGTTCGGATTCCGTGGAGGTGCAGGGTCGGTTCGCGGTGACCCTGGCCGAGCTGCGAGAGGTCTACGAGGGCACTCTTCCCGCTTTGTTCGGGTAGCCATGGCCAGTACCCAGGTCGATCGGTTGGCGTTGATCGAGGCTCGCCAGGGCCGGGTCATCGCCGCGGTCACCGATTTCGGTGACCGTCACCCCCTCACCGCGCGGGTGTGGGGGTGGCTGAGCCTGGATTTCACCGGTATCGCCTTCGCGGCGTTGTTCTTCTGCTGGTCGCTGTCGCCGTCGCTGCTGCCGCGCGACTGGTTGTTCCAGGGTCTCATCGGCGGTATCAATGCGGCGATCGGCTACGGCGTCGGATGTGCGGTGGGCTGGGCCGTCTACCGGTTCGTGTTGTCGTGGGCGCGTTGGTGGCCGCCGCCGATCCCCGTGCTGCGGGCGATCAAGGTCGCGGTGCCGGTCGCCGCGATCGTCGCGTCTCTGATGGCGTTGGTGTTCTCGGCGGTCCAGCAGCGTCAGCTCGCGGCGCTGATGGGCGCGGAGGGCACGACGACCAGCGGCTACCTGCGCACCCTGGCGCTGGCGCTCGCGGTCTCCGGCCTGCTCGTGGCCCTCTGGCGCGGTCTGCGCGACATCGGCAGATGGATTGCGTGGCAACTGATCCGGCGTCACCTTCCGGCCGGTCTCGCGCGCACCCTCGGCGTGCTCGTGGTCGTGCTGGTGACGGCCATGCTCATCGACGGCGTCCTGATCCGGGGGGCGTACGCGATCGTCAACTCCGCGTTCAGCATCCAGGACGCCGAGACCCGGCCCGGTGCCGTCCAGCCGATGAACCCGGAGAAGTCCGGCAGTCCCGAATCGCTGGCCCCGTGGGACACCCTCGGTTTCGAGGGGCGCAACTTCGTCTCCCGCGGACTCCACGCCGGCGAACTCGAAGCCGTCAACGGCACCCCCGCGAAGGAACCCATCCGCGTGTACGTCGGGCTCGGCACCGCCGACACCGTCGAGAAACGCGCGGACCTGGTGATCGACGAACTCGAACGCACCGGAGCCTTCGACCGCAAGGTGCTGGTGATCATCCCGACGACCGGTACGGGCTGGGTGAACCCCACCGCCGCGCAGGCCATGGAATTGGTCCACAACGGCGATCTCGCGATGGTCGCGTGGCAGTACTCGTTCCTGCCCAGCTGGATCTCGTTCCTCGCCGACCGGGACAAGGCCGCCGAAGCGGGCCGGATCCTCGTCGACCGTGTCCACGAACGCTGGCTCGCCCAGCCGCCCGACCGGCGACCCGAGCTGTACGTCTACGGGGAGAGCCTCGGAACCCAGTCGGGGGAGGGGGCTTTCGACACCCTCGCCGACATCCGCGAGACCGTGGACGGGGTGCTGTGGGTGGGGCCGCCCAACGCCAACCGGCTGTGGCATCAGCTCGTCGATCGCCGCGACCCCGGCACGCCCGAGGTGCAGCCGGTGTACGCCGACGGCATGGTCGTGCGGTTCACCGACGACGCGGAAGACCTCGACAACCCGCCCAGCCCGTGGTTGAACCCGCGCGTGCTGTACATCCAGCACGCGTCCGACCCGGTGGTGTGGTGGTCGACCGACCTGCTGTTCACACGGCCCGACTGGCTGTCCGAACCCCCCGGGCCGGACCGGCTGCCGCAGATGCGCTGGTTCCCGATCGTCACGTTCTGGCAGGTTTCGGCGGATCTGACGAACGCGGCCGGCGTACCCGACGGGCACGGCCACAACTACGGCACCGAGGTGCTCGACGGATGGGTCGCGGTGACCCAGCCGGAGGGCTGGACCTCCACCGACACCGAACGGGTGCGGTTCGCGCTCGAGGCGCTCGCCGGCACCCAGGGGCCGGAGAAGTGACCCGCTTCGGCCTCGTGGGACCGGCTGTCGCGGCGGGAGCGGTCGTGTGGAGCGCGACCCTGCCGTCGGCACCGCTCGGCGCGCACGGGCGGACGTGGGCGTCGGCAGGGGTGGGGGTGTGCGCGGTGGTCGCCGCCCGCGCGTCGGGCATGAACCGCACCGAGCTGGGGCTCGACCCCGCCCGCGTCCCGTCCGGATTGCGCTGGGGCGGTGCGGTCGCGGCGGCGGTCCTCGGTGGCTACGCGCTCGCCCTGACCGTGCCCGCAGTGCGCGACCGGATCGCGGACTCGGCCGGAGCCGGCCGCGACGACTTCTGGACCTGGATCACGTTGCACATCCCGGTGGGGACCGTGCTCGCGGAGGAACTGCTGTTCCGCGGGGTGCTGACCCCGCTGGTGAGCCCCGCGGTGCACGCCACCGCGTTCGGGTTGTGGCACGTGCGACCGGCGAGGATCGCGGGGGACAGCGTCGCCGGGACGGTCGCGGTGACCGGCCTGGCCGCGCTCGGTTTCGACTGGTTGCGCCGACGCAGCGGCAGCGTCCTCGCGCCCGCCCTCGCGCACCTGGCGATCAACACCGGGGGAGCGGCCGCGGCACGTCTGATGGGGACCCGGCGCCGCCTGCGCGTGTCCTAGGCTGCCTACCCGTGGCACCCCGCAAACCCGTCGACCCCGCCGAACTCAGAGACGCCCTGCTCCGGGTCGCGCCGTGGCTGCGCGGCGAAAGCGACGACCGGCCGGCGCGGGCGGATCTCGCCGCGGCGGTCCGGCTCAGCGCGCGCACCCTCGAGCAGGTGGCGCCGGGAGCCAGCGTGGAGGTACGGGTACCGCCGTTCGTCGCGGTGCAGTGCATCGAGGGGCTGCGGCACACCCGCGGCACGCCGCCGAACGTCGTCGAAACCGAGCCTCGCACCTGGCTGCTGCTCGCGACCGGTCTGCTCGGATACGACGACGCGGTCGCGTCCGGGAAGCTCGATGCGTCCGGGAGCCGGGCCGCGGAGATCGCGCACTGGCTGCCGCTGATGCGGGTCGTGTGACGAGTCCCGGATAGGGGTTACCGGAACCTGCTCGTAGAATGGGTATGCCCCGCCCTTGTCCAGCCCCAGGGAGCACCCCGGTGACCAGTGCCGATCTGTCGGTCCACACTCGCAATCTTCTCGCCTCCGACGAACCCGAAAACGAGCCTCGCGAGGAGTGCGGCGTCTTCGGAGTCTGGGCTCCCGGCGAGGACGTGGCGAAGCTCACGTACTACGGCCTCTACGCGCTGCAGCACCGCGGTCAGGAAGCGGCCGGCATCGCCGTCGCGGACGGCTCGCAGGTGCTCGTCTTCAAGGATCTCGGACTGGTGAGCCAGGTGTTCGACGAGCAGACGCTCGCCGCGATGCCCGGCCACATCGCCGTCGGCCACTGCCGCTACTCGACGACCGGGTCGACGACCTGGGAGAACGCCCAGCCGATCTTCCGGACGACCGCCGCCGGCACCGGTGTCGCGCTCGGCCACAACGGCAACCTCGTCAACACCGCGGAACTCGCCCAGCGGGCCCGTGAACTGGGCATCATCGACCCCGCCCGGCCCGGTGCCGCGACCTCCGACTCCGACATCGTCGGTGCGCTCCTCGCCCATACCGTCGCCGAAGGCACCCTCGAGCAGGCCGCGATGAAGCTCTTCCCGAAGCTGCGCGGCGCGTTCTGCCTGACCTTCATGGACGAGCACACCCTGTACGCGGCGCGCGACCCGTGGGGCATCCGCCCGCTGTGTCTGGGCCGCCTCGACCGCGGCTGGGTCGTCGCGAGCGAGACCGCGGCCCTCGACATCGTCGGCGCTTCATTCGTCCGCGACATCGAGCCCGGTGAGCTGCTCGCGATCGACGCCGACGGCGTGCGGTCGTCGCGGTTCGCGAACCCCGAGCCCAAGGGCTGCGTCTTCGAGTACGTCTACCTCGCCCGTCCCGACTCCACGATCGCCGGCCGGTCGGTGCACGCGACGCGCGTCGAGATCGGCCGTCGTCTCGCGAAGGAACACCCGGTCGACGCGGATCTGGTGATCCCGGTGCCCGAGTCCGGGACACCCGCCGCGGTCGGCTACGCGCAGGGTTCGGGCGTGCCCTACGGGCAGGGCCTGATGAAGAACGCCTACGTGGGCCGCACCTTCATCCAGCCCAGCCAGACGATCCGTCAGCTCGGTATCCGGCTCAAGCTCAACCCGTTGCGCGAGGTGATCCGCGGCAAGCGGCTCGTCGTCGTCGACGACTCGATCGTGCGCGGCAACACCCAGCGCGCCCTGATCCGGATGCTGCGCGAGGCAGGGGCTCTGGAGATCCACGTGCGGATCGCGTCCCCGCCGGTCAAGTGGCCCTGCTTCTACGGCATCGACTTCGCCTCCCCGGCAGAGCTGATCGCCAACGGCAGCGGCACCCGCGACGACGCCGCGCACGTCTCCGAACACGACTTCGACGAGATGGTCGAGATGGTGCGCCGCTCGATCGGCGCCGACTCGCTCGGCTACATCTCCATCGACGGCATGATCGGCGCGACCGAGCAGCCCGCCTCACGGTTGTGCGCGGCCTGCTTCGACGGTCGCTACCCGATCGCGCTGCCGAAGGAGCACGCCGTCGGCAAGGACGTCCTCGAGGGCGTCGTCGACATCGAATCGGATACCCCTACGGTCCTCGACAACGACAACGCGGACGCGTTGAGCCGTCCCTGAGGTCCGGACTTTTCTCTCCTCGCGCACCGACGGTCCCGGCCGGTCCGGTACCGTAGGTGCGCGGCCGGCTGCTTTCGGCGTGCACACGCGCGTCCGAACGACGGTGCCGGCACACCTGTTCACCACAACTCGAGGCTGGAGCCGACAACCCATGACCGAGGACACAACCCCCGGAGCTTCCTACGCAGCGGCGGGCGTGGACATCGAGGCAGGCGACCGAGCCGTCGAACTGTTCGCGCCGCTCGCGAAGAAGGCGACCCGACCGGAGGTGCTCGGCGGCCTCGGTGGATTCGCGGGCCTGTTCGCGCTCAAGGGTGACTACAAGGAGCCCCTGCTGGCGTCGTCCACCGACGGGGTCGGCACGAAGCTCGCGGTCGCGCAGGCGCTCGACAAGCACGACACCGTCGGTCTCGACCTCGTCGCGATGGTCGTCGACGACCTGGTCGTGTGCGGCGCGGAGCCGCTGTTCCTCCAGGACTACATCGCCGTCGGCCGGGTCGTTCCGGAGCGGGTCGCGGAGATCGTCGGCGGTATCGCCGAGGGCTGCATCCAGGCCGGTTGCGCGCTGCTCGGCGGCGAGACGGCCGAGCATCCCGGTGTGATGGCGGACGGCGACTACGACCTGTCCGCGACCGGTGTCGGTGTCGTCGAGGCCGACAAGCTGCTCGGCCCCGACCGGGTCCGTCCGGGCGACGTGGTCATCGCCATGGGCTCCTCGGGTCTGCATTCGAACGGCTACTCGCTCGCCCGCAAGGTGCTGCTCGAGATCGGCAAGATGAGCCTGACGGCGCACGTCGACGAGTTCAGCCGCACGCTCGGCGAGGAACTGCTCGAGCCGACCCGCATCTACGCCAAGGACTGCCTGGCGCTCGCCGCCGAGACCGAGGTCCGCACGTTCTGCCACGTCACCGGTGGTGGCCTCGCCGCGAACCTCGCGCGCGTCATGCCGAAGGGCCTCGTCGCCGAGCTGGACCGCACGACGTGGAGCCCGGCGCCGGTGTTCGGGATGATCGCCCAGCGCGGTCGCGTCGAGCGCGCCGAGATGGAGAAGACGTTCAACATGGGCGTCGGCATGGTCGCGATCGTCGCGCCGGAGGACGTCGACCGGGCCCTGGCCGTGCTCACCGCCCGGCATATCGACTGCTGGACCCTCGGTACCGTCCGCAAGGCGCAGGACCAGGACGACGTGCGGGCCGTGCTGCTCGGCGACCACCCGCGGTTCTAGGGCATGTCTCCCAATCCCCATTTCGGCGCACCCGTCGCCCAATCGCCGCCCTGCTGCGTTGTCGTCGGCGCCGATACAACCCCGGTATCGGCTTCTCCTCCGCCTTGCAGGACGACGATTGTTTCGCCAGGTGCATCCGAGAAGGATTAGGAGACACGCCCTAGCCGGATCGGCTTCCAAGCACAGCACTGCGCCCGGGCCACCTGGATGGCCCGGGCGCAGTGCTTTGTGCTCAGGTGCGTGGCTGAGATCCCGGTACCGGGGAGCATCCGCGCCGACGGGTGCGGAACCCGGACGACGCACCGTGCGCGGGTGCGTCGTGCGCCAGTAAGGGGAGCCGGTGTTGCCGGCTCCCCGATCCGTGCGTGGGATTACTCTGGGTCAGCGACGCCAGTCGTCGTCCGAGTCGTCGTCCCAACCGGAGCGTTGTTCAGCGAAGACTTCGTCCCGGTGCGAGATGGGTTCACCACCAGACAACTCTCGCTGGAGGCTCTCGAAGTCGGTGGACGGCGAGCTGTACTTGAGTTGCCGTGCAACCTTGGTCTGCTTTGCCTTAGCCCGGCCGCGGCCCATGGCTAACCCCCTCGCGCTTTGACGGGGCGGCCTGGGGAATTTGGCGGCCCCGGTGATGTGAGTATTTTCCTGCGCTCCACTCTAGCGTGGAAAAGTTCGTTCCGCCTCCACACACCCCTCCAGGGCCGTGTCCGATGCGTCTCACCTGGGCACGACCTGCGGCGACAGCGCGGTTCGTCGGGGGTTCGTCTGGCGATCGGAGGTCAGAACACCCCCGGAATCGCGCGAACGGTGCCCACACGCTTGCCTCCACCGAGCACCGGCTGCGAGGCGAGCGTCGCGAGTTCCTCCGACAAGTCGACACCGAGACGGTGCAGCAGCGCCGCGGTCAACGGCAGCCGGGCGCGTTCGTGACCGTCGTCGATCTTGAACGCGAACGCGGTGCCGTCCGGCAGCGCGCCGGCGTGGATACCGTCGGCCCCTGCCTTGCACATCAGGCCCGGCACCGCGGTCATCAGGCGGACGTCGTCCTTGCCGGTTCCGGAGATCAGGAACGGGTGGGCGCGCAGCGCGTCGGCGACCGCCCGCTCGGGAGTGTCCGGGGCCGCGGTGACGAGCCGCGAGTACGCGCTCGCGAGGTTGAACAACGGCAGGGGAACGATGGGCAGGCCGCAGCCGTCGATGCCGAGTTCGGCGTCCTCGAAGTCGCCGGCCAGGTCCAGGACGGTGTCGACGACGGCCTGCTGCAGCGGATGGGCCGGGTCGAGGTAGGTGCGCGGATCCCAGTCGCTCGCGGCGCACGCGGCGAGCATCGCGGCGTGCTTGCCGGAGCAGTTCATGTACACCGTCCGCGGCGGCCGCCCGGACGCGAGGACCTCGGCGCGGGCCAGTTCGTTGCCTGGCAGGTCCGCCGGGCACTGCAGGTCGGTCTCGTCGAAGCCGTACTCGTCGAGCAGGTCCTCGACGAGCTCGACGTGCTCGGACTCGCCTTCGTGCGACGCGGTCGCGATGGCCAGCTCGGCCGTGGTGCGCGGGACGAAACCGTTTCGCAGCAGTGCCGTGGCCTGCAGCGGCTTGTTCGACGACCGCGGATAGATCGGCGTGTGCACCTCGCCCAGCGAGATCAGCACCTCGCCGCGCGGGTCCAGGACGATCAGGGACCCGCGGTGCACGCACTCGCGGAACCCGGACCGCACGACCTCCACCAGTTCGACGCTCACATCGCCCCCTGCACCTGTCGTACGGCGAGCCGCCGGCGGACCTTCTCGACGAGGGTCGGCGACAGATCCTGCTGCTGTTCGAGCAGCACCGCGAGCCGATCCGGGTCGCGTCCGGTGAACATATCCCGGACGGTGACGCCGTGTGCGGGAACGGACAGCACTTCGATCGGGTCGCCCGCAGCGACCGGGCCCTCGGCGACGACCTTCAGGTAGGCGCCGGTGTCGCCGCGCTCGGTGAAGCGTTTGACCCAGCGCGGTTCGGCCGCCCACCTTCCGAAGGTTCCGCAGGGGGTGCGCGGCTCGGTCACCTCGAGCACCAGACCACCGGTGCCGACCGCCCACCGTTCGCCGATCACCGCGTCGGTCGTCGGGATGCCGCTCAGCCGCAGGTTCTCACCGAACCAGCCCGCGGGCAGGTCCCGGCCGAGTTCGGACACCCAGCGCTGCGCCTCGTCCTCGCCGTAGACGTACACGGCCTTGTAACGGCCGCCGTGGTGCTCGGTGTCGCACTGACGGTCGCCGGTGAGGCCGTGCGGGCCGACGTGCACCGGATCGGACACAGGACGCTTGTCGATGGCCGTGACGGGAACCCGGCGGCTACCGCTGTCCCGGATCGCATGCACCACACACACCGCGTCCACCCGGCCGAGCCGGATGTCTGCGGCGGTCACCGGCCGCGCAGCCGTTCGACGGCCAGGCGGCCCGCCTGGACACCGGTGTCGTCCGGAACGGAGTCCGCGTCGATCGCCGCGGCGCAGGGTCCGGCGACCAACGCGGTTCCGGCGGGAACGGTGCGCTTGATCAATGCGAGCGCGATCGGGCCGAGTTCGTGGTGGTCGACGACGGTGCCCAGACGGCCCACGGTCCGGCCGTCGGCGGTCACCGGATCGCCGGGCTCGGGCCGTCCGTCGGCGGAACCGTCGAGGTGCAGCAGCACCAGGTGCCGAGGCGGCTTGCCGAGATTCTCGACCCGCGCCACCGTCTCCTGGCCCCGATAGCACCCCTTGTCGAGATGCACGGCACCGAAGCGGTCGGGCCCGCCGATCCAGCGGGCCTCGTGCGGGATGGTGCGCTCGTCGGTGTCGAGTCCGATGCGCGGGCGCACGGCCTCGACACGCAGCGCCTCGAACGCCCACGTGCCGGCGGCGCGGGCGCCGGCTGCGGTGAGCGCCCCGAACACCTCGGTGAGCTTCTCCCGGGGCACCAGCAGGTCGTACGAATGGCCGGTCGGCCACGGCATGCGCCGCACGAACCCGCCGCCGGGCAGCGCGACCGCGTCGTACGGCCGGGCCGGCAGCGCCTCGAGACCCAGCGCGGCGAGGATGCGCGGGTCGCCGGACTCCGGTCCGAGCAGGCTCAGCACCGCCAGCTCGTTCCCGTCGCGGGGTTCGGCCTTGGCCCAGAAGACCATCTTGGTGAGGAACGCCAGCAGATCGGGTCCGCGCCCGGGTTCGGTGTCGATCCACGTGACACCGTCCAGATCGGTCTGCACGAAGTGGTGTTCGATGCGCCCGTTGGCGTCCAGGCTCAGGTTCTCGGCGGAGGTGCCGTCGGGCAGCGCTGCGACGTGCTGGCTCGAGATCGTGTGCAGCCACGAGAGCCGTTCCTCGCCGGAGATCGCGATGACGAACCGCGTCGACCGGTCGATCACCGCCGCTCCGAGCGTCGCGGCGCGCTGTTCACCGAGGGGATCGCCGTGGTGCCAGGGAAGTCCGGCATCGGGTGTGCCTACGGGGGCGGCGACGGCGTCGGGGAGCGCGAGCAGTGGGCTTTCGGTCACGATCGGAAACTCGGCCACGACACCAGTCTATGGGGAACAAGGTCGTGGACCGCCAATGGATAGGGTGGGCGCCATGGCTGATCGGGTGCTGGTGACGCTGGACGGCGAGGTGCGGGACGCGGATGCGCCGCTGCTCCATGCCGACGATTTCGGTGTGCTGCGGGGGGACGGCGTCTTCGAGACATTGCTGGTGCGGGAGGGGCGGGCACGGACCGTCGATCGGCACCTGGCCCGGCTGGCGGCGTCCGCCGAGGCGGCGGGCCTGCCCGAACCGGATCGCGACGACTGGCGGCCGGCGATCGACCTGGCCGTCGAACAGTGGGGCAAGGACCGTGAGGGCGCGCTGCGGCTGGTGTACACCCGGGGCCGCGAGACCGGCGGTGGTCCGACCGCCTTCCTGCTGGTCACCCCGGTCGCGGAGCGGATCGAGGCGGCGCGGCGCGACGGCGTGTCGGTGGTGTCCCTCGAACGGGGATTCTCGGTGGATCTGGCGTCGCGGGCACCGTGGCAGCTCCTCGGCGCGAAGACGCTGTCGTATGCGACGAACATGGCGGCGCTGCGGCACGCCGAGTCCCTGGGCGTGGACGACGTAATCTTCGTCAGCAGCGAGGGATGCGTGCTCGAGGGTCCGCGTTCGACCGTCGTGATCGCCCGCGGCCGGACGTTGCTGACCCCGCCCCCGGCGCAGGGGATCCTGCCGGGAACCACGCAGCAGGCGCTGTTCGAGGTCGCGGAACAACGCGATTTCTCCGTCCGGTACGAAACCCTGCGCCCGGCCGACCTCATCGTCGCCGACGGGGTGTGGCTGGTGTCGAGTGTGGCGCTCGCGGCGCGTGTCCACACCCTCGACGGGCATCCTCTCGAGCGGCGGACTCTGGACCGCGAGGTCGAGGAACTGGTCGATCTGGCGGTCGACACGATCGACTAGAGACCGCGGGCGGCAGGCTCCGGGTGAGCCGGGGGCCTCATTCGGGACGACTGTGTTTGTGGACACCGTGTCCGTATCCGAGGCAAATAGCTACTACAGTTCGTAGTAACACCGGATCGTCCTCGCGCGCGTCGCGGGGCCGATACGTTGTGCACTGAATTCGGGTGTGTCTGCCCACAGCCCGGATTCGGCGATTGTTCCTGGGCGTCACCACGGAGTTGCCATGGATGTGTTGGACCTGTCCCGGTGGCAGTTCGGCATCACCACCGTCTATCACTTCATCCTCGTCCCGCTGACCATCGGCCTCGCGCCGATGATCGCGATCATGCAGACGATGTGGGTGGTCACGAAGAAGGACCACTGGTATCGGCTGACCAAGTTCTTCGGCAAGCTGTTCCTCATCAACTTCGCACTCGGTGTCGCCACCGGCATCGTCCAGGAGTTCCAGTTCGGCATGAACTGGAGCGAGTACTCCCGGTTCGTCGGTGACGTCTTCGGTGCGCCGCTGGCCCTCGAAGGCCTTGTCGCGTTCTTCCTCGAGTCCACGTTCCTCGGCCTGTGGATCTTCGGGTGGACCCGGCTGCCGAAACTGCTTCACCTCGCGACGATCTGGCTGGTCGCGATCGGCGTGAACGCGTCGGCGTTCTTCATCATCTCCGCGAACTCGTTCATGCAGCACCCCGTCGGCGCGATCTACAACCCGGAGACCGGGCGCGCCGAACTCACCAGCATCTGGACGCTCCTGACCAACAACACGGCCCTGGCCGCGTTCCCGCACGCCGTCGCCGGCGCCTTCCTCACCGCGGGCACCTTCGTCGCGGGCATCGCCGGTTGGTGGATGGTCCGGAACATGAGGCGCGCCAAGGACTCCGACGACGCCGTCGAGGCGGACCGGCTCGAGGGCGACGCGCGGGGCATCTTCCGTCCGGCCGCGCGGCTCGGCATGCTCGTGATGATGATCTCCGGCGTCGCCGTGATCCTCACCGGCGACGTCCAGGCCAAGCTGATGTTCGAGCAGCAGCCGATGAAGATGGCCTCCGCGGAATCGTTGTGCCACACCGAGGTCGACCCGAACTTCTCTGTTCTGACCATCGGCACGCACAACGACTGCGACGGCGTCACCCACCTCATCGAGGTTCCGTTCGTCCTGTCCTACCTCGCCGAGGGCGACTTCTCCGGCGTCGAACTGCAGGGTGTGCAGGATCTGCAGGAGCAGTACGAGGATCAGTTCGGTCCCGGCAACTACCGGCCCAACCTGTTCGTGACGTACTGGTCGTTCCGCGCCATGATCGGGCTCGGTGCGGGCTCGCTGGCCCTGGCGCTGGCGGGACTGTGGGTCACGCGCGGCGGCCGTGTCCCCGACCAGAAGTGGTTCGGGTGGCTCAGCGTCCTCGCGATCCCGACCCCGTTCCTGGCCAACAGCGCAGGCTGGATCTTCACCGAGATGGGACGCCAGCCCTGGGTCGTGCACCCCAACCCGACCGGTGTGGACATGATCCGGCTCACCGTCGACCAGGGCGTCTCCGACAATGCCGGTGCCACCGTCATCACGTCGCTGGTTGCGTTCACCCTCGTGTACGCCGCCCTGGGCGTGGTGTGGTTCTGGCTGATCCGCCGCTACACGATCGAAGGGCCCCTGCCGCACGACGCGCACCCGCCGGGCGAGCACGACGAACCCGACGACGGCCGGCCCAAGCAACTGTCCTTCGCGTACTAGGAGAGCACGATCATGGGACTTCAAGAGCTCTGGTTCGTCCTCATCGCGGTGCTGTTCACCGGATACTTCGTGCTCGAAGGCTTCGACTTCGGCGTCGGCATGCTCATGCCCGTCCTCGGACGGGGCGGGGACGAGGTCGCCGACACCCGGCGGCGCGTGCTGCTCAACACGATCGGGCCGGTGTGGGACGGCAACGAGGTGTGGCTGCTCACCGCCGGGGGTGCGCTCTTCGCGGCGTTCCCCGAGTGGTACGCGACGTTGTTCTCCGGGTTCTACCTGCCGCTGCTGCTGATCCTGCTCGCGCTCATCGTGCGGGTCTGCGCGATCGAGTACCGCGGCAAGATCGACGACCCGACCTGGCGTCGCCGCTGGGACCTCGGCATCATCGTCGGATCCTGGGTGCCGGCCGTCCTGTGGGGTGTGGCGTTCGCCAACATCGTCCGCGGCGTCGCGATCGACGAGGACAAGCAGTACGTCGGCGGGTTCTTCGCGCTGCTGAACCCGTACGCGCTGCTCGGTGGTGTCACCACGGCACTCGTGTTCGCCTTGCACGGCGCGGTGTTCCTCGCACTCAAGACCGGTGACGAGGTCCGCGGTGACGCGGTGAAACTCGCGCACCGCCTGTCGATTCCGACGGTCGTCGTGGCCGGCGCGTTCGTGCTGTGGACGCAACTGGCCTACGGCAAGACCTGGACGTGGATCCTCGTGGCGATCGCCGCGGCCGCGTTGCTCGCCGTCGTCGCACTCACCCGCGTCGAGCGGGAAGGCTGGGCGTTCGTGTTCACGACCGTCGCGATCGCGGGCACGATCGTGCTGCTCTTCGGCTCGCTGTTCCCGAACGTCATGCCGTCGACGCTGAACGAGGCGTGGTCGCTGACGATCGAGAACGCGTCGTCGAGCCCGTACACGCTGAAGATCATGACGTGGGCAGCCGTCCTCGTCACCCCGGTCGTCCTGATCTACCAGGGCTGGACGTACTGGGTCTTCCGCCAGCGCATCTCGACCCATCACATCCCGAAGTCGATCGGCCTGCCGATCGGAGCGGGCCGGTCGTGACCACCCCCGACGTCACCCCCGCGCACCGTCCCGATTCCGCGGAATCCGGCGGTGCGCGGGGGCGTCGTCGCCCGATCGATCCGCGACTGTGGCGCTATTCGGCGTCCGTCCGCGGATATCTCGTCCTGTCGGTCGTCGCCGCGCTGATCGACGTCGCGGCAATCGTGGTGTCCGCGTTGATGATCGGCCGGGTCCTCGCCGGGGTCATCACCACCGACGCTCGCGCCCTGGGGGACTGGCGCACCGATCTGATCGTGCTGGCCGCGGCGATCGCGGTGCGTGCCGTCACCACCTGGGTGCGCAGCCGTTACGCGCACCGTTCCGCGAGCCGGGTCGTCGCCGAACTCGAACACGAGGTACTCGCCGCGGCCGCGGCGACGCCGCCCCGCGACCTGGATCCGCGCCGCGACGAGATCGCCACGGTGCTCACCCGCGGACTCGGCGGCCTGACCGAATACCTCACCGGCTACGTGCCGGCGCTGCTGCTCGCGGTCGTGTCCACCCCGATCGTGCTCGTCGCCATCGCGACCCAGGACCTCACCTCCGCGATCGTCGTCGCCGTGACCCTGCCGCTCATCCCGGTGTTCATGATCCTCATCGGCCTGCTCACCAAGGGTCGCGCCGACCGCACCCTGCGCACGATGACCACCCTGTCCGCACAGTTGCTCGACCTGCTCGCGGGCCTGCCGACCCTGCGCGCGCTCGGTCGCGAGAAGGGACCCGCCGGCCGCGTCCGCGAACTCGGGGACGACCACCGCCGCGCCACCATGTCGGCGCTGCGGGTCGCGTTCCTGTCCGGTTCGGTGCTCGAATTCCTCGCGACCCTGTCGGTGGCGCTCGTCGCCGTCGGTATCGGGTTGCGTCTCGTCGTCGGCGGGATGCCGCTCGAGGCCGGGATCGTCGCGTTGATTCTCGCGCCCGAGGCGTATCTGCCTCTGCGTACCGTCGGCGCCAAGTTCCATGCCGCCGAGGACGGAATGGCCGCGGCGGAAAGGGCTTTCGCGATCCTCGACACCGCGTCCCCGGCTGCCGTCACGCCCGCGGGAGGACGCGCACTCGACGCCCGCGGTCGCGACCTCGTGCTCGACGGCGTGTCCGTTGCGGGTCGCGACGGCTACGCCCCGCACGACCTCGACGCGGTGTGCCGCCCCGGCACGATCACCGTGCTCACCGGAGCCAACGGTGCCGGCAAGAGCACCGCGCTGCTCGCGATCCTCGGCCTCGCCGAACCCTCGTCCGGCCGCGTCCTGGTCGGCGGCGACGAAGTGCGCGGCACCGACGCCTGGTGGTCGCAGGTCGCCTGGCTGCCGCAGCGGCCGGTCCTGCTGCCCGGGACCCTCGCCGACAATCTCGCGCTCACCGGCGTCGACGCCACCTCGCCCGGTCTTGTAGATGTCTGTGCTGCAACAGGATTCGACGAGGTGCTGGACGAACTCCCGGACGGATGGGACACCCGGGTCGGAGCCGGCGGAACCGGTCTGTCCCTCGGCCAGCGGCAACGTCTCGCGTTGACCCGCACCCTCGCGTCCCCGCGTCCGGTGCTGCTGCTCGACGAACCGACCGCACACCTCGACACCGCGACCGAGGCGACCGTCCTGGCCGCACTGCGCGAACGCGCGGACCGCGGCGCGACCGTCGTCGTCGTCGCGCACCGGCCCACCCTGCTGGCCGCCGCCGATACCGTCGTGGAGGTGACCGCACGATGACCACTCGCCGCCGAGCCTCGGAGCGAATGTATCGCTCGTCTCCTTCAACCGAGCGAACGATACATTCGCTCGGAAAGGCAGGGGGTGGCCGACGCGACCGCCCGATGGGCGATCTGCGCCGCGCCATGGCCCTGCTCGAACTCGAACCCCGCCGCGTCCTCGTCGCCGTCGCGGCCGGTGTCGCGACCCTCGGGGCCGCGCTGCTGCTGTCGGGGCTCTCGGCGTGGCTCATCATCCGCGCCTGGCAGATGCCTCCCGTCCTCGACCTCACCGTCGCGGTCGTGGCCGTGCGTGCCCTCGGCATCTCGCGGGGCCTGTTCCGCTACTGCGAGCGCCTGGCCACCCACGACGTCGCGCTGCGCGGCACCACCGCCGCCCGCGCCGGGCTCTACCGTCGGCTCGCGGCGGGCGACCCCGCCGCATCCGCAGGCCTGCGCCGCGGCGACCTGCTCACCCGCACCGGCGCCGACGTGGACGCGCTGGGCGATGTGGTGGTGCGCGCGCTCGTGCCCATCACCGTCGCGATCGTGCTGTCCGCGGCCGCCGTCGTCGCGCTGGCCCTGATCTCGCTGCCCGCAGCGGCGATCCTCGCCGGCGCCCTGCTCGTCGCCGGGGTGCTGGCGCCGTGGCTGTCCGCGCGCGCCGCCGCCCGCGCCGAGGCCGACGGAGCCGACGCCCGCGCCCGGTTCGCGCAGGACGCCGTCACCGTCCTCGACCACGCCGCGGAATTGAGGGTCGCGGGGCGGCTCGACGCCACGGTCGGCCGGGCCGAGACGGAGAATGACGCGGTGGTCGCCGCGACCGACCGCGCCGCGGCACCCGCCGCGTTCGCCGAGGCCGCGACCCCGCTCGCGATCGGTGCCGCCGTGCTCGGGTCGCTGCTCGTCGGCATCACAGCGTTCGCATCCGATCCGACCATGAGCCCGATGTCGCTGGGCATCCTCGTGCTGTTGCCGCTCGCCGCGTTCGAGGCGGCGGGCGCGTTGCCTGCCGCCGCGCTGACGTTGACCCGCGCCCGGATCGCGGCCGGCCGGATCACCGATCTGCTCGACCGCGCCGACCGGCCCGTCCCGCACGGAACACGCCCGATCGGCGGTCCCGGGCACCTGCGCGCCACCGGGCTGCGCAGCGGCTGGCCGGGTGGCCGCACGTCGGCCGCGCTCGACCTGGACCTGCCCCCGGGCGCACGCGTCGCCATCGTCGGGGCCAGCGGCAGCGGTAAGACCAGCACGATCATGACGCTCGCCGGGCTGCTGCCCGCAGCCGCGGGGTCCGTCACCCTCGACGGCGTCGCGCTCGACGAGCTCGACCGGACCGAACTGCCGCGTCACGTCGGGTTCTTCGCCGAGGACGCCCACGTCTTCGAGACGTCCGTGCTCGAGAACCTGCGCGTGGCGCGCGGCGACGTCGACGAGAACGACGCGACGTCCGCGCTCGAGGCGGTCGGGCTGGGGGAGTGGGTGTCGGGGCTGCCGGACGGGCTGCACACGACCCTCGAGGGCGGTGCCCGCGCGCTGTCGGGTGGTCAGCGCCGACGACTCCTGCTGGCGCGGGCGCTGCTGTCACCGGCGAAAGTGCTGCTGCTCGACGAACCGACCGAGCATCTCGACGCCGACGACGGCGCGCACCTGCAGCGTCTGCTGTTGGACCGGGACGCCGGGCTGGTCGCCGCCGACCGCACGGTCGTCGTCGTCACCCACCAGCTGCCCGCCGGAACGGCCGCGGATCGGGTCGTCGAGGTCCCGGAGAGCATCCCCGAAAATAATCAATTGCCGACCCTCTGACCGAGGCGTACGTTCGTCCGTACACGAGGAAGGAGGTGGTCTGGACAATGAGTGAATGTCGGACACGTGAGGTGGCTGCCGGCTAGCCGCTGTCGCCGACGACGGTATTCACCGACCGCGCGCGCGGCTGGCGAATCCCAGGTAGTCACCCGGCCCCCGAGCCCCCGGTCTGTCCGGCCGGGACCTGTGAGGGAGTGGATGCGTCCGCCCTCGCCGGTATGGCTCGGGGGTCGCTCCGTGTCTACGGGCGGATCACGGTGTCGGGGGACAGCGATGTCGAGCGCGGGTCGGCGCTCGTTCAGCGGATGTGACCGCTCGGCAGATACGACCGCTCAGCCGATGTGACGCGACAGTCGCGCCGACAGATGCGGCTTCAGGTCGCCGTCCGCGGTGATGCGTTCCTCGACGTACGCGAGGTCGCCGCCTTCGATGATTCCGTAGAGACGCTTGGCGCCGCCGACGACCTCACCGGACTGGCTGCGGATCACCACGTCCGTCGCGATCTCCCACGACGACTGGGTCAGGGCCGTTCCGTAGTAGAGCTCCACGACACCGGAGCTGTGGCTGATCAGCAGTTCGAGGGTTTCGGGATCCTCGCTGCCCACGGCATCCTGCCCGGCGACGCGCCAGTAGCCGCTCTCCCGGCGATCCGGGGCGGCGTACTCGCCGTTCTCGTCGAGTCTCCAGGACCGCGACTCCCACACGAGGTAGTCACCACCGTCGTGCGAGACGACGATCTGCTGGCCGAAGTGGTAGTCGTCGCCGGTCCGGGGATCGTTGCCCTCGCCCTCGCCGCGCCACACGCCGACCATGGGCAGCAGCGCCAGCAGCGCGGGATGCAGATCCGGCCCGAGCCGCAGGTTGGCGGTGTCCTCGGGCAGAGGCAGCCCCTGCAGGACCGGAACGTTCAGGTCCGCGGTCGCCTTGGCGCGCTCGATCGCGTCGGCGACGGCCTTGTCCCCGCTGCCGCGAACGACACCGGGGTTGTCACCGGGTTCGCTCGTCACGACTCGTCGGTGACCAGACGGTAGATGGTGTACAGCGTGAACCACGTGATGAGCAGCGCTGCAAGGACAAGCAGGACCTCGAAGAAAATGACCACGGGCACATCTTAGACCGCGGCCGTGAGGCACGAAAATCGGCCGTCGGCATCAGACCGTGCGGAGGCCCGGCTGGACGAATAAGGTACTTCCGATCCGGCAGCATCGGCCGGACACACGCATTTCGGAGGTCGCGTGCGCCCGTTTCGCACTACTGTTCTGTCCGCAGCGGCGCTCGCTGCCCTTTCCGTGCCCGTGCTCGCGCCCGTCGCCGCGGCGGCGCCGGGGAGCGGTTCGAGCCTGCCCGGCTCCGGTCCGGTGATCCATCCCGACAACGCGGCGCTCGACTGCCCGGACCTGCTGATCGTCGCCGTCTCGGGTGCCACGGATTCGACCGCCGACCGGAATCCGGTCGAGGAGGAAACCCGCCAGTTGTGGTCCAACTGGGTCGGCAACGTGACCGTCCCCGCGGGCGAGGCCAACAGCGCGGATCCCGGCTCGGTGGGATGGATGTACGTGCCCTATCCCTCCACCTACGGCCTCGGCCTGTTCGAGGACGTGCCCACCTACCAGGATTCGGTGGCCGCGGGGGTCGCGTCGACGAACCGCATCCTCGACGAGCAGAAGACTCGGTGCGGGGACAGCACGCGATTCGTGCTCGTCGGCTACAGCGTCGGTGGGGAGGTCGTCGAGCGCGTCACCCGGGAACTCGGGCATCGTCCCGCCGATGCCCACGTGAGCCCCGACGACGTCGCCGGGGTCGTTCTCATCGGCGACCCCTACCGGCCCGCCGGGGCCGATTCGTTCGGTGAGCCGGGCCCGGCCGGCGGCGGTTTCATGTCGTCCGAACCCGCCGACTACGGCGCCCTCGCCGACCGCGTCCGGTACTCCTGCCGCCCCTACGACATCGCGTGCGACGCCCCCGAGGACATCGCGATCCTCGAACTGGCGCTCGGCGTCCTCGGGCAGATGCGCTTCACCCTTGCGAACCCCCTGCAGACGATCACCGACGGTGAGCGGGTGATCTCCGCGATGGCGGCCCGCGCGGCCGCGCACATCGTCTCCGAGGAGGACTGGTGGCAGTCCGACGAATCGCTGCTCGACGTCCTGCGCACGGTCGCGGACCAGAGCCGCCGGGTGCCCGGCGAGGACCGCGGCCCCGAGCGGCTCCGGGAGCTGCTGGACTGGGCCATGGGCCCCGGAATGCCGGTCGTCCAGGAGAAGCTGCGCGCCGAGGGCGCCGGTTTCGTCGAGGACAACAGCGGCGTGGTCGATCTCGTCCTGAAGCCGTACATCTTCCTCGCGTTCTTCCAGCACATCGCGTACTGGAACAACAACCCCAACGACCCGTGGTACTGGGAGAGCGAGAAGATCGTCGACTGGATCAGTGAGCTTGCCCGCGCCGAGCGCGGGGACGAGCTCGCCCGCGCCGAGCGGGACCGGGATCCGGCCGGCAACTGACGCGAACCGAGCGAAGGGGCCCCGTTCCGATCCGGAACGGGGCCCCTTCGCTGTGTCGGTGCTTGTTACTTGGCGACGGTCACGTCGACGTTGTGCACACCGGCCGCGGTCGGGCTGATGGTGGAGTCGCCGTTGCCGACGCTCGAGAGTGCACGGACCTTCCAGGTGCCGGGCGCGGCGAAGAAGCGGAAGTCGCCGGTCGCGGAGGCGACGACCTCGGCGGTGAACTCATCGGTGCCGTCGAGCAGGCGCACGAATGCACCGCCGACGGGCTGGCCGTCTGCGTCGAGGACCCGGCCGGTGATGACCGTTTCCTTCTCGACGTCGACGCCGGCAGGCAGGCTCTGGCTCTGAACGGGTGCTCCGCACATGTTTCTTACGCTCCCAACTCGATCGGTGCGCCGACCAGCGAGCCGTACTCGACCCAGCTGCCGTCGTAGTTCTTGACGTTCTTCTTGCCGAGGATCTCCTGCAGCACGAACCAGGTGTGGCTCGAGCGCTCGCCGATGCGGCAGTAGGCGATGGTCTCCTTGGAGTCGTCGAATCCCTTGTCCGCGTACAGCTTTGCAAGGTCCTCGTCGGACTTGAAGGTGCCGTCCTCGTTGGCGGTGGTGCTCCACGGGATGTTGATGGCACCGGGGACGTGGCCGCGCTGCTGCGCCTGCTCCTGCGGGAGGTGCGCCGGCGCGAGGATCTTGCCGGAGTACTCGTCGGGGGAGCGCACGTCGACCAGGTTGGCCTTGCCGATCGCGGCGATCACGTCGTCGCGGAACGCGCGGATCGAGGTGTCCGGCGCGGCGGCCTTGTACTCGGTGGCCGGGCGGGTGACGGGCTCCTTCGACAGCTCACGACCGTCGAGCTCCCACTTCTTGCGGCCGCCGTCGATCAGCTTGATGTCCTGGTGGCCGTACAGCTTGAAGTACCAGTACGCGTAGGCCGCGAACCAGTTGTTGTTGCCGCCGTACAGCACGACGGTGTCGTCGTTGGCGACGCCCTTGGCGGACAGCAGCTCGGAGAACTGCTCCTGGTTCAGGAAGTCGCGGCGCACGCCGTCCTGCAGGTCCTTGCGCCAGTCGAGCTTGATCGCGCCGGGGATGTGGCCACCGTCGTAGGCGGTGGTGTCCTCGTCGACCTCGATGAAGACGGTCTTCGGCGCGTTGAGGTTCTGCTCGGCCCAGTCTGCAGAGACCAGGACGTCGGAGCGAGCCATGGATATTCCTTTCGGTGGTGACTGAGGAAGTCGGTGGGGGCGGGTCAGGCGGACGCGGGGCGCAGGCGCGTCACCAGCGGGTAGATCCGGCAGCCGAGGCACAGGCCGAACGCTGCGTTGAGCAGCGCGGCGAACAGTGCGAACCCGGTGGCGACGGATCCGACCACGACGGCTCCGGCGAGGAACCCGACGGTACCGACGGCGGCGAACACGAAACCGACGAACTGCGCGAAACGCAGCGGCGGCACGGGCTCGGTTTCGGTCGGTGCTCCCAGACGCGGCGCGATCAGCGTCGCGTAGAGCAGTCCGTACGGGCTACGGCGCGGGCCGAACACCGCCCCGAGTGCGAACACCAAGGTCTGTGCGGCGAGCAGTACGCCGGCTGCCGGGACGGAGAACGTCGCGACGATCAGCACGACGACGAGGACAGCGGTGGTGACCCAGGCGGCGAACCGGGGGCCGCGGACGTCGACCTGGTCGACGGTGCGGGATTGTGGAATTGGAACGGACATCGGAGTGCTCCTGCGGGATTCGAGGGCGCGCTCGTAGCGGGATCGAGGTGCCGGATGCGGTCGGTGGACCGCGGGGCGATCACATCGGGCGTGTGCTGGTGACGTACCGGAGGGTGATGGACGTCGAGGTCGAGGTGATCAGCAGGAACAACAACAGCCACCGAGGCGGCACAGATCGACTGCGCGGCGTCGGGTGAGCATCAGCTCTTGGCGGTAATGCACGTCAGGGAGTGTAGCGAAGTTCTCAGGAAAGCAAATCCCCAGGGGCACGCAACGGCACCAGGGCAGATGTCAGATCCGCCGCGGTCGGAACTCCCGAAACCCGGAACCGTTCGGTGCCGTCCGCGCCGAACAGGAACGTCGTCGGCAGCGACAGAACTCCCAATTTCTTTGCCAGCTCCGGATTTTCGTCGAGATCGACCTCGACGTCCCGGGGAATCGGCAGGCCGTCCTGCGTGGCCGCGAAATTGTCGACGACCTGCGTGACGACGCGGCGCACGGCGCTGCACGGGCCGCACCACGGTGCGGAGAAGTGCAGCACCACCGGTTCCGGGCCGTCACCGATTCCGAGCGCGGAGAGCAGCGGGTCGACGCCGGCCGTGTCCGATTCGGCGGCGACCTCGCGCACGGCGCCGGACCGCGACCGCAGGACCGTGCCCACCCCGAGGGCGGCGACGAGGACCACGAGAAGAACGATGATTCCGGTCACAGTCGCTGCACTTCCTCGAGGTCGATGACGGTATCGCGGGCTTCACCCTCGATGACGATCTGCGAGCCGCGCGCCTCCACCGACGTCGGATACACACCGAACGGCAGATCCTGCGGTTCGATCGTGGTGGTGAACAGACCGAGCACGACGGGCTTCAGCGGATCGGGCACCGTGAAGTCGGCGTTGCCCTCCGGTCCGAAGTACAGATCCGAGGCGACGATGCGGACGCTGTCGTCGTCGAGCAGCAGATCTGCCTGGACGCTCACCTGCGCGGTGACCGGACCGACCGGGACGGTGCCGGTGAGCACGACGCCGCCGGCGGTCGTCGGGCCGGACCCGCCGGAGCCTCCGGTGCCGTCCGATTTGCTGGCCGGCGGAGCGGAAATCTGCAGGTCAGGGATGTTGTAGAGGCGTCCCAGTTCGGTCGCGTCGATGCGGACACGCCCGTAGAGCAGGTCCACCGGCACCGACCGGATCGACCCGTCGAGCAGGTCCGCGGCCTGCGCGTGCGCACCGATCAGGTTCGCCTCGACGGTGATGTCGCCGAGCATGTCGCTGTGGACGCCCTGGGCGCGGATCTCGACGTTCTCGTAGTGGCCGTTGCGGGCCTGCTGCAGGAACGGGAAGCCGTGGATGGTCACCGCGGGATCGGCGGTCAGGGCGCCGCCCTCGCGCAAGGCACGCGAGACCCGGTACTCGGACCACGCCGCCGCGCCGAAATCGACGAGAAGGGCGAGTCCCAGGAGGACGACGAGGCCGAGGATCAGTTTCCGCACCAGACCATTGTTACCGACGCAACGACGCGCGCCATTCGGCTGCTTACACGGCGGTAACAAAAGGGGGGCTAATCTGTAGCGCGTCGTTCATACGTGAATGAGCGCCCTCGTGACACCAAGAATGGAGGCCCGGTGGAACTGCTCCTGCTGACCTCCGACCCCAACCCGGACGCGGTGTTGCCGTCGCTGGCGCTGCTGGCGCATTCCGTCCGGCCCGCGCCGACCGAAGTGTCGTCTCTGCTGGAGGCGGGTTCGGCGGACATCGCGATCGTCGATGCCCGCACCGACCTGGCCGCGGCCCGCGGACTGTGCCGACTGCTCGGCAGCACCGGCTCGGCGGTTCCCGTCGTCGCCGTGCTCACCGAAGGCGGTCTGGTGGCGGTCAACCCGGAATGGGGTCTCGACGACATCCTGCTCACCAGCACCGGGCCCGCCGAACTCGATGCGCGGCTGCGGCTGCTGCTCGGTCGTTCCGGTGGTGCGGTCGCGCCCGAGAACACCGGCAAGATCACGCTCGGTGAGCTGACCATCGACGAAGGCACCTACACCGCCCGGTTGCGCGGTCGCCCGCTCGACCTGACGTACAAGGAGTTCGAACTCCTCAAGTACCTCGCACAGCACGCCGGCAGGGTGTTCACCCGTGCCCAGTTGCTGCAGGAGGTGTGGGGATACGACTTCTTCGGCGGCACCCGCACCGTCGACGTCCACGTCCGGCGCCTGCGCGCCAAGCTGGGGCCGGAGTACGAGTCGCTGATCGGCACCGTCCGCAACGTCGGTTACAAGGCGGTGCGGCCCACGACCAAGTCCGGCAAGGGCGGCGTCCCCACCGTCGAGTTCGAGGACCCCGAGACCGAGTTCGCCGACTAACCTCGGCGGGATGGAATTCGACACTCGTCCGTCACCCGACGTCGCCGCCGCAGTACGCGCGGTCCTCGACCGCGCGACCGCCGCCGACGGCACCGCTCCCGTCTCGGAACAGGGCGTGCACTCGCTCGGCCGCGACGACGACACCCGTCACCTCGTCGTGCGTGCCGACGGTGAGGTCGCGGGCTGGGCGGTCCTCGTGCCCGGCCACGGCGAACACAGCGCGATGGCCGAGGTCGTCGTCGATCCCGCCCACCGCGGTCGCGGGCTCGGCACACAACTCGTCGAGGCCGCCCTGGCGGCCGGGGGTGCCGGTACCCGGGTCTGGGCTCACGGCGACCTGCCCGCGGCGCGCGCGGTCGCGGCCGGCCTCGGGCTTTCCGGAGTACGCGAACTGCTGCAGATGCGCCGCTCCCTCACCTCCCCGGAACTGCCCGGCGTCGAGGTCCCGGACGACCTGCTCGTGCGCACCTACCGCGGGCCCGAGGACGACGCCGAACTGCTGCGGGTCAACGCGGCCGCATTCGCGTGGCACCCGGAACAGGGCCGCTGGACCGAGACCGATGTCGCCGAACGCCGCGCCGAACCCTGGTTCGACCCGGCCGGGTTGTTCCTGGCGTTCGACCGCGCAGACCCCGAGCGACTGCTCGGCTTCCACTGGACGAAGGTGCACGCCGCCACCGACACCGAACCGGCACTCGGCGAGGTGTACGTGGTGGGCATCGACCCGCAGGCGCAGGGTCGCGGCCTCGGCCGGTTGCTGACGCTGGCGGGGCTGCAGTATCTGCGCGACCGCGGCCCGGGAACGGTCCTGCTGTACGTCGAGGGCGACAACACGGCGGCGCTGAACACCTACGGCCGGCTCGGCTTCGACCGGTTCCACGTCGACGTCGCCTACGCGCGGGACACCGAGCCCACCTCGTGACCGTGTGACCGGTGTCACCGTCGTCGGTGAACGGACTGTGACGGACCCGATACACCCATCATGTGTTCGGTGCCGGTTAACCTTCCGTTCACCGACGGTCCCCTGATCGGCCACTGTCCGCCTCTAGCTTCGCTACGGGTCGAGCCACTCGGCCCGGCACCGGAACCGACCGGTGTCCGCCCGGTAGTGAATTCCGGAGGAGACAAGGTGAACTTCAAGCGCAGCGGCGCCCTGTTCGGCGCGCTGGCCGCAGGAGCCGTCACACTCGCCGCGTGCGGTACCGACGACAACTCCGCCGACGTCGACGTCGACGCATCCGCCTCGGCCGCGACGTGCGAGGGCAAGCCGACGCTGTCGGCCGCAGGGTCCTCCGCCCAGAAGAACGCCATGGACGCGTTCGTCTCCACCTACATCGCGGTGTGCTCGCAGAAGGACGCGAACGTCAACGTCGCGTACAACCCGTCCGGATCCGGTGACGGCCGCACCCAGTTCATCGCGAAGCAGATCGACTTCGCCGGCTCGGACTCCGCGATCAAGGGTGAGCAGGCTGCGCAGGCCGCCGAGCGGTGCGCCGGCAACCCGGCCTGGAACCTGCCGCTCGTGTTCGGCCCGGTCGCCATCGCCTACAACCTCGAGGGTGTCGACAACCTCGTGCTCGACGGACCCACCATCGCGAAGATCTTCGACGGTGGCATCACCAGGTGGAACGATCCGGCCATCGCCGCGCTGAACAACGGTGCGGCCCTGCCGGATTCGGCCATCGCCCCGATCGTCCGCTCCGATTCCTCGGGTACCACCGACAACTTCCAGCAGTACCTCGAAGCCGCTTCGGCCGGTGCCTGGACCACCGGCGCCGGCTCCGACTTCACCGGCGGTGTCGGCGAGGGCGCGAAGGGCTCCGCCGGTGTCGCGCAGGCCGTCGCGAGCACGCCGGGTGCGATCACCTACGTCGAGAGCTCCTTCGCCGAGCAGAACGGCCTCAGCATCGCGCAGATCGACAACGGTTCCGGCCCGGTCGAACTCACCGCGCAGACCGCCGGCAAGGCCATCGAGGGCGCCGCGTTCGCGAGCACCGGCGGCGGCGACCTCACCCTCGACCTGTCCTCGATCTACGGCAGCACCGAAGCCGGTGCGTACCCGCTGGTCCTCGCCACCTACGAGATCGTGTGCTCCGCCGGCTACGACGCCGACACGTCGGCCGCGGTCAAGTCGTTCCTCACGAGCGCCGCCAACGAGGGACAGGCGGGTCTGGCGGAACAGGGCTACGTCCCGCTGCCGGATTCGTTCAAGACCAAGCTGACCGAGTCCATCGACGCCATCGCCTGATCCGCTGCAGTGCAACGACCGCCCGGAACTATATTCATGCCTAGAGAGATTGCGAGCGCAGATGAGTGACGCGCCCACCACTTCGGCACCTCGCACCCCGATCCTCGATTCCGAGGGTGCGGGGGCGGGCGGACCGCACGGCAGCATCCCGGAGGCCACGATTACAGTTCCCGACCCCGGCCGCCGGAAACCGGTGAGCAGACCCGGCGACAGGATCTTCGGTTCGCTGGCCGCCGGGTCGGCCGTCCTGGTCTCGCTGATCATCGGCGCCATCGCCGTGTTCCTGGTGTGGCGGGCGGTCCCGGCACTGCAGCGCAACACCGCCAACTTCCTCACCAGCCGTGAGTGGGTCACGCAGGACATCGAGAAGATGGCCTTCGGAGTGCTCGACCTGTTCCAGGTCACGGTCCTGGTGTCGGTGTTCGCGCTGATTCTCGCGATGCCCGTGGCGCTGGGCATCGCCATCTTCCTGACCTCCTACTGCCCCGACCGGATCAGGCAACCCCTCGCGTACGTCATCGATCTGCTGGCCGCGGTGCCGTCGATCGTGTACGGCCTGTGGGGTCTGCTGGTGCTCGCGCCGGCCATCCGCCCGTTCGCGCAGTGGCTCAACGACAGCCTCGGCTGGTTCCCGTTGTTCGCGGACGGTTCCGGGTCCATCGTCGGCGGCGGGACCATCTTCACCGCCGGAATCGTCCTCGCCGTGATGATCCTGCCGACCATCGCCGCAGTCAGCCGCGAGGTGTTCGTGCAGACTCCGATCGCGCACATCGAGGCCGCGCTCGCGCTCGGCGCCACCCGCTGGGAGGTCGTGAAGACCACGGTCATCCCGTTCGGCAAGTCCGGTTACATCAGCGGATCGATGCTGGGCCTCGGCCGCGCGCTCGGCGAGACGATGGCCCTGTACATGATCCTGCGCACCACGTCGCAGGCGTTCTCGTGGTCGCTGTTCGACGCAGGCTCGACGATCGCCTCCAAGATCGCCCTCGGGTACGCCGAGTTCAACAACGACATCCAGGCCGGTGCCTACATCGCCGCGGGCCTGGTCCTGTTCGTGCTCACCTTCGTGGTCAACGCCGCGGCCCGCATGATCGTCGCCGGAAAGAGGAACTGACCGATGTCGACCACCGTTCTCGACGCCCCCGTCAAGGGGCCGACCTTCCGAGGTGTGGGAGTACGCCGGCGTCTGGCCGACTACACCGCGACCGTCCTCGTCACCCTCTCGGTGCTGGTCGCGCTGGTGCCGCTCGCGTGGGTGCTCGTCACCGTGATCGCGAAGGGCCTGCCCGCGCTGCTCTCCGCAACGTGGTTCACCCATTCGCTCAGCGGCCTGACCGCCTCGTCGACCGGCGGCGGCATCTACCACGCGCTCGTCGGCACACTCATGCAGGGACTGGTCTGCGCGCTCATCTCCATCCCGATCGGCGTGTTCGTCGCGATCTACCTCGTCGAGTACGCGGGCGATTCGAAACTCGCCCGGATCACCACGTTCATGGTGGACATCCTCAGCGGTGTTCCCTCGATCGTCGCGGCACTGTTCATCTACGCCCTGTGGATCACCACCTTCGGATTCCCGAAGTCGGCGCTGGCGGTGTCGCTGGCGCTGGTGCTGCTCATGGTGCCCGTCGTGGTGCGCAGCACCGAGGAGATGCTGCGCATCGTGCCGCAGGATCTGCGTGAAGCGTCGTACGCCCTCGGCGTCCCGAAGTGGAAGACGATCGCCCGCATCGTGCTGCCGACCGCGCTGCCCGGCATCATCACCGGCATCATGCTCGCGCTGGCCCGCGTCATGGGCGAGACCGCGCCGCTGCTGATCCTGGTCGGCTACGCACCCTTCATCAACTTCAACCTGTTCGGCGGTGAGATGGGCTCGCTGCCGGGCGTCATGGTCGCCGAGATGAACAACCCCACCGAAGCCGGTTCCATGCGCATCTGGGGCGCCGCCCTGACCCTCATCCTGGTCATCGCCGTGCTCAACATCGCCGCCAAGCTCATCGGCCGCTTCTCGCAGATCGGCACCTCGAAGTAGCCGGCCCGCCCGCCACCACTCGTCGAGTTCGAAACACCATTTAGGGAGCCGACAATGGCCAAGCGTCTGGACCTGAAGGACGTCAACATCTACTACGGCAAGTTCCACGCCGTGTCCGACGTGACCCTGTCGGTGCCTCCGCGCAGTGTCACCGCGTTCATCGGCCCGTCGGGCTGCGGCAAGTCGACGGTGCTGCGATCACTCAACCGCATGCACGAGGTGACCCCGGGCGCGCGCGTCGAAGGGTCGGTGCTGCTCGACGGCGAGGACATCTACGACCCGTCGGTCGATCCGGTCGGCGTGCGCAAGACCATCGGCATGGTGTTCCAGCGCCCCAATCCGTTCCCCACGATGTCGATCCGCGACAACGTCGTCGCCGGCCTGAAACTGCAGGGTCTGCGGGACAAGAAGAAGCTCGACGAGATCGCCGAGAAGTCGCTGCGCGGCGCGAACCTGTGGAACGAGGTCAAGGACCGGCTCGACAAGCCGGGCGGCGGACTGTCGGGTGGTCAGCAGCAGCGCCTGTGCATCGCCCGGGCGATCGCGGTCTCGCCGGACGTGCTGCTCATGGACGAGCCGTGCTCGGCGCTCGACCCGATCTCGACCCTCGCCATCGAGGACCTGATCACCGAACTCAAGCGGGACTTCACGATCGTCATCGTCACCCACAACATGCAGCAGGCCGCGCGGGTGAGCGACCAGACCGCGTTCTTCAATCTCGAGGCCACCGGCAAGCCGGGCAGGCTCGTCGAGATCGACGACACCGAGAAGATCTTCTCCAACCCGACGCAGAAGGCCACCGAGGACTACATCTCGGGCCGCTTCGGATAGGCATCCACCGAGTTCCGGAACGAGTGGGGCCCGGCCGGAGAATCCGGCCGGGCCCCACTCGTGCGCTGCGTCGCGTGGGCTACTGTTCGGCGTCCGGGTGGACGGTGAGGTTGTCGACCTTGTTGCGGAAGGCGCGGAAGTCGTCGTCGGTCGGCAGCTTGCCGGTGACGAGGAAGACGACCCGACGCCCGACCTCCACGGCGTGGTCGGCGAAACGCTCGTAGAAGCGGCCCAGCAGCGTCACGTCGACGGCGGCGGCGACCCCGTGATCCCAGTTCCGGTCCATCAGGACCTTGAACAGGTGACGGTGCAGGTCGTCCATCGCCTCGTCCTCCTCGTGGAGCCGCGCCGCCCGCTCGGGGTCGCGGGTCTCGAGGATTTCCTTGGTGGCCGCGCCCAGTGCCACGGCGATGCGCCCCATCTCGGCGAAGTAGCCGTTCACTTCCTCGGGCAGCACGTGGTTGGGGTGGCGCCGGCGCGTGGCCTTCGCCACGTGCAGGGCCAGCGCCCCCATCCGGTCGATGTCGGCGACGATCTGGATGGCGCTGACGACGGCCCGCAGGTCGCCGGCGACCGGCCCCTGGAGGGCGAGGAGCGCAAAGGCCTTCTCCTCGCAGAGCGCACTGAGTTCGGTGATCTTGTCGTGCTCACCGATGACGATCTCGGCCAGTGGCAGATCGGCATGGAGGAGGGCATCGGTGGCCCGTTCCATGGCGAGGCCGGCCAGCCCGGCCATCTCGCCGAGGAGGTCGGCGAGCTCTGTCATCTGTTCGTTGTAGGCGACGCGCATAATTTCACAGCCTACGGCGGTGAGAAAGCCACGTCACAAGCGCTGGGTGAATGCTCGGTGAACGACCGGGCCGAGCGGTCGGGCGCGGATCGTGACCGGTCAGCTGCAGGAGTCGTCGCCGGCGTTCGTCACCGCGAGATCGACGGGAAGCTCGATCGCGTCCGCGGGGGCGTCCTCGACGGGCATGGGCTTCAGGAGCGTGCCGGGAAGCCGAGGTTCCGCGATCGTGCCGTCGAAGCCCGACCCGAGCACGACCTCGACGACGCCGAGACGATCGGCGGAGGACGACAGCTTCTGGAGCACGGCACCGGGGATCATCGAGGCGACCGTGGCGGCTTCGGCTTCCTGGCCGGGGGTGAACCGCACGATCGTCTGCGCGCTGGTGCCGGAGTAGTTGCCGACGGCGTAGATGGAGTAGCCGTACGCGCCCAGCGTCTCCGCGGTCCGCGCGGCGAGACCGGCTTCACCGGAGGCGTTGGACACCTGCAGCGTGATGTACGACGTGTCGACGAATTCCTGGGCCGGCAGCACCGGTGCCGGCCCCGACGGTGCCGCCGTCGTGGCCTCGGCCGCGGTTTCGCTCGGTTCGGGTTCGTCCCGCTTCTCGCCGGGCAGCGGCTCGTCATCGATGATGGCCTGGAAGATCGCCTTGATGTCGTCCAGGCGCGGGATCTCGTTGCCCCAGTCGTTGGTGCCGTCCGTCGGCACGGTCAGGAAGGTGACCGCACCGGCGTCGACGTTCTGCAGGGAACGGCCGAGTTTGACCAGCGACTCGGTGTTGACGTTCTCGACGAAGGTGGCCTGGGTGAACGCGTTGATGAAGCCGTTGAGCTTGCCGGGATCGAGCAGCACCTTGTTGGACAGCGCCGACCGCAGGAGGGACGACAGGAACTTCTGCTGCCGGGCGATCCGGCCGTAGTCGCCGTTGCCCTCGGCTTCGACCTTGCGGGCGCGGACGTAGTCCAAGGCCTTCCGGCCGTCGAGCGTCTGCCGGCCCGCGTTCGGGAGGATCTCACCGAGCTCGCCGTCGATCAGCGGTGCGGTGGTGCACACCTCGACGCCGCCGATCCCGTCGACCATGGATTCGAACCCGGCGAAGTCGATCCCCACGAAATGTCCGATCTTCAGACCGGACATCTTCTGGATCACCTTCACCAGGCACTTCGGTCCGCCCAGCGCGTAGGTCGCGTTGAGTTTGTCGCCCTCGGCCTCCGGATAGATGTCGGTCGAGTAGTCGCCGGTGACGCTGTCCCAGCCGCGGCACACGGGACGTTCCACATCGAGGTCGCGGGGGAACGACACCGCGACGACCCGGCTGCGATCCGCAGGGATGTTGACGAGGATGACGGTGTCGGCACGTGCACCCTCCGCGTCCTCCACCGTGCCGGCGCCGATCGAGCCGCTCGCCCCGGCCCGGGTGTCGGTACCGACGATCAGGTAGGTCTCGTCGCCGGTCTGCCCGACCGGGTCGACGATGTCGGTGGACTCGGTGTCCAGCGCGGCGATCTGGGAGAAGCCTGCCTCGGTGGACCGCATGTAGCCCCAGATGCCGCCGGTGCCGACCAAGGTCAGCACCGACGCGAGGGCAACTCCTGTCCGGCCCAGAGCTGCGAGCCGGGACCTGCGTCTGCGTTTGCTGAGCGCGAGCCGGCTGAGCCCGTCGGTCCTGCCCGGCGGCTTCCGTGTGTCCGCGCCTGTGCGTTCCTCCGGCTGTTCCGGGGGCTCGACGGACTCGCCCGGATCCACCGCCTCGATCTGCACGGTCGGTTCGTCGTCCGGAGCCACCGGTTCGCTGCGCGGTCGGCGCGGGGGTGGCAGCGTCGTCGCGGTGACCCGCGGTGGTTCGACGACCGGTGGTCTCTCGGCCCGGGGCTGGGCGGCACCCCGGGCTGGTTCGGGAACCCGGGGTGGTTCTGCGATCCGGGTCTGTTCGGCGGCCGACTCCGGCGGCGACGGTGCGGGCCGGGCAGGCGGAACCGGCCGGGACACGGGCATCGACCGCACGGGCGGTGCCGGCGGAACCGGGGGCGGTACCGGCGCCGGCGGTTCGCGTCGGGCCGCGGGTGGCATCGGCGCAGGTGGTGTCGGCGGGGGTGGTGTCGGCGCAGGTGTCCGATCGGGTGGGGGAGCGGCCTGCTCGCGGCGTTCCACGGGGGCGCTGTCGCGGCCCACCTTGTTCATCAGGTCGGCGACGGTGAGCTGCTCGGAATCGCCGGGCTGCGCGGCCCTGCGGTTGCGGCCTTCGGTTCGGCGGGACGTCGCCTCGGGAGCGCTGTGCCGTCGATGCGGCTGGTCGGGGTCCTGTCGCTCCACGCGGCCGGTGTGCGCGATCGGACGTTCCCAGGGAGCGCGAGAGTCGGGCAGGCCCGAGTCGTGCTCCTCACCCACCGATCCCTCGCCTCTCCGCGGATGTCCCGCTTCTCGTTGCATCCGCCGTGTCGGCGACCCCGTCATGATACTGACCGACGAGTATTGCATCGAGATGTCCGACGGAATGCTCGGTATCTTCGCCGGTCCGGCGCGTCAGGTGCCGGTATGCGCCTGTGCGATCTAGCCGCCCGAATGCATCATGTCGGCACCGGCGGGCACCAGGGTGTCCTCGGGGTCGTCGAGCCATCCGTCGGGCAGGGCCACCGCACTGGGCGAACCCTGGCGGCCGCGGGGCCCTTCGGCGTCCTTCGGGAACGGCACGTCGGGATCGAGGCGACCGAGCAGGTCGTCGAGTTCGGCGAGGCTCGAGACGCGCGCGAGCCCGTTGCGCAGATCGGATCCGGCGGGGAACCCGCGCATGTACCAGGCGATGTGCTTGCGGATCTCCCGCATGCCCTTGTCCTCACCGTGGTGATCGGCGAGCAGCCGGGCATGACGCCGCATGATCTGCGCGACCTCCCCGAGCGTCGGGGGAGTGGGGATCTCCCGGCCGTTCAGTGCGGCCGACAGCTCCGCGAACAACCACGGGCGACCGAGGCAGCCGCGGCCGACGACGACGCCGTCGCATCCGGTCTGCTCCATCATCTTCGCGGCGTCGGTGGCGTCGAAGATGTCGCCGTTGCCGAGCACCGGCACACCGGTGACGTGTTCCTTGAGGCGCGCGATCTCGTTCCAGTCGGCGGTGCCGGAGTAGCGCTGGGCCGCGGTGCGGGCGTGCAGGGCCACCGCGGCGGCGCCCTCGGCCGCGGCGATGCGTCCGGCGTCGAGATGGGTGTGATGCTCGTCGTCGATGCCGATGCGGAACTTGACGGTCACGGGGATGTCGGTGCCCTCGGTCGCCCGGACCGCGGCCGCGACGATCTGGCCGAACAGGCGGCGCTTGTACGGCAGCGCGGAACCGCCGCCCTTGCGGGTCACCTTCGGGACGGGGCAGCCGAAGTTCATGTCGATGTGGTCGGCGAGATTCTCGTCGACGATCATCTTCGCCGCGGCGTACGTGATGTCGGGGTCGACCGTGTAGAGCTGCAGCGACCGCGGCGTTTCGGTGGGACCGAAGGTCGTCATGTGCATCGTCACGGGATGGCGTTCGACGAGCGCGCGGGCGGTCACCATCTCGCACACGTACAGGCCCGACGTGCTGCCGGCGCGTTCGAGCTCGAGTTCACGGCACAGGGTGCGGAACGCGACGTTGGTGACCCCGGCCATCGGGGCCAGCACGACCGGACTGTCGAGTTCGAGCGAGCCGATGCGAAGGCGGGACATGCAAACCTCGGAAAGAAACGATGTCGGAAGCAGGGGCGAGATTCCGCCCGAACTGAGCAACTGTGCCCGGCGCCGAAATCGTTCGGTGCCGGGCACAGGATATCCGGTGGACGCCACCGGCACGGAATCGCCGCGGTCAGACCGCGGCTTCGACGCGTCCGCGGCGCGCGGCCTCACGGGCCAGCGAGCGGTCGCGCATCTCCTCGAACTTCACGGCCTGACGTTCCAGTTCTTCGAGGAACGTGCCCAGCTCGTCGAGGGTCTCGGCGCCGTCGGCCCCGAAGTCGCGCTCGAAGATGTTCCACTTGCGCAGCACCGGCTGGACGACCTCGTCCAGGTGCTGGCGCAGGTCGTAGATGCCGTGCTTGGCCATGAGCACGCCGTTGCGGCGGAAGTTCGGCATTCCCGCACCGGGCATCTGGAAGTTCTTCAGAACCTGGGTGATCGCCTGCAGTGTCTGGACGGGCGCGACGTCGAGTGCGGCCTCGCAGATGTTGCGGTAGAAGATCATGTGCAGGTTCTCGTCCGCTGCGATGCGCTGGAGCATCTTGTCGGCGATCGGCTCGTCGCACGCCTTGCCGGTGTTGCGGTGCGAGACCCGGGTGGCCAGTTCCTGGAACGTCACGTACGCGACCGAGTGCAGCATTCCGGTGTCGCCGGGCGAGGAGAATCCGTTGGTCATGTGTTCCATGCGGGCGTTCTCGAGCGCGACCGGGTCGACACCGCGGGTCACGACCAGGTAGTCGCGCATGACGATGCCGTGCCGGTTCTCCTCGGCGGTCCAACGGCCGACCCACGTACCCCAGGCGCCGTCGCGGGAGAAGTTCTCGGCGATCTCGCGGTGATAGGACGGCAGGTTGTCCTCGGTCAGCAGGTTCGTGATCATCGCCGCCTTGGCGACCTCACCGAGCCGCGACTGCTCCGGGTCCCAGTCCACGCCGCCCATGGCCGCGAAGTTGCGGCCCTCGTCCCACGGCACGTAGTCGTGGGGGTGCCAGTCGCGCGCCATGGAGAGGTGCCGGTTGACGTTCGCCTCCGCTACGGGCTCCAGCTCGCGCAGTAGCTCCAGCTGAGTCATGACTCGCGTCATTCCGATTTCCCTCCGTGGTTGATTGACGCACTCCAGCCTACGGCACCGTAGGTTGCGTTCGGACGAACTGTAGGCACGATCGGTGGCGCGCATCTCGTCGTTTCGGACGAGTGCTTCAGATCACATCACGTGCCGTGGGACACGGTACAGGCTCCTGTGGGCGATCCCGACCACGACGCACGGTGATGCACGGAACGCACGAAAGTCGAGCCGTGACACGACTCGGGGCGGCGACATCGCAATGTCGCCGCCCCGAGTGGAGGTGTTGTCAGCGCTTGCCGCCGCCGAGCAGACCGCCCAGCAGGCCACCGAGTCCGCCACCGGCGTTGCCGCCCAGCACACTGCCGAGAACGTCGCCGAGTGCGCCTGCACCGCCGGAACCGCCCGCCGCGCTGCCGAGGAGACCGCCCAGCAGATCGCCGAGGCCGCCCTGGCTCGGAGCCGATGCCGTCGCCGTGGTCGCGCCCTGTCCGCCGCCGGTGAGCTGCTTGGCGATGAACGACAGCACGATCGGCGCGAGGATCGGCAGGAGCTTGGCGACCAGTTCGTTGCCGCCGGTGCCGTTGACGCCGCCGAGGGTGCTGATGACCTGGTCCTTGTTTTCACCGAACACGTTGGCGACGATCTTGCTGCCGTCCTCGGTGTCCACGTCGGCCACGTTCACGCCGCCCTCGACGAGGTCACCGGAGTGGTTGTCCAGGGCGGAGAGCAGCGAGGCGGCACCGGCCGGATCCTTCGCGTTGGCGTCGAGACCACCGACGAGGGTCGGCAGTGCGGCGCGCACGGCCGTCTCCGCGGTCTGCTGGTCCACGCCGAGCCGCTCCGCGATCTGAGCGACAGGAATCTGGGAGAGAAGGTCGTCGAGAGTTGCCATGAGAACCTGTCTGGGTAAGGGGCGCTCCAGGATGCGATTTGCCCGTTGTGGCGAAGCCTAACCAGTCGTTCCCCGTCAACCGTGCAAATTCGGCGCGCGTCGTTCGTGTGCCGAATGTCCGTTCTCGATCACACGCCGGACTGCGCTGTGGGCCTGCGCACGGAGAGCAGGCCGCACAGCAGTGCGACCACGGTTCCGCTCAGGAGCAGGACGAATCCGTTCTGGTTCGTGAGCACGGTGCTGTGGTTGTCCCGGATGTACTCGCCGAACGACTGCTGCACCCGCACCGCCAGCACGACGACGACCGCGGTGCCGAGGATCGCGCCGGCCCACGCGGCCGCGACCGAGTCGAACAGTGCCGCGACCAGCAGCAGGATCGCGGCTGCGGCCAACGGCAATGCGAGGGACAGGTGCAACGGCAGATCGGGGCCGGCGAGCGCGCTCAGTTCGCCTCCCTCGAAACCGTCCCGCAGCGAGGCGAGTGGAATCTCGGTTGCCCGCACGCCTCCGACGACGGGAAGGAACGTCCCGATCCCCACTGCGATTGCGGACAGGAACAGACCAAGGTCGACGAAACTCCGCATGCCACTCCCATCGATCGTCGGATCGTTTCCGTGAGCGACCACACGGTATCCAAATTCGGCGCCGATTCCCGGATGAAAGGCGGGGCCGTGCCGCGATCCGTAGGGTGGAATACGCACGAAACGGACAGAGGGAAGGTGCGACATGTCGGACGAGACGCTCGAATCCGGGGTCGCCCGGACCGGCGCGCCGAAGTGGGTGAAGAGGACCGCGTGGGTGTTGCTGGGGCTGGTGGCCTTGGTCGTCCTCTACTTCGTCCTCGCGGCGTTCGTGCCCCGCTGGTGGGCCCAGCGGATCGCGGGCCTCGCCGACGGTGGGATGGTGCGGGGAACGTTGTGGGGCCTGATGTTCGGCTTCCTGTGCACGTTCGTGCCGCTGGCGTTGTTGTCGTGGGTGTGGCGCGTGCGCGACTGGCGGTATCACCGCGGGCTGCAGATCGTGCTCGCGATCGTCGCGCTCCTGGTCGCCGTGCCGAATCTGATGACCCTGAGCATCGTGCTCGGTGGCGGCAACGCAGCCCACGCGGGTGAGCGCATTCTCGATGTGGACGGTCCCGGCTTCCGGGGTGCGTCTCTCATCGGTGCGATCCTCGGGTCCCTGGTGTTCGTGATCGCCGCCGTCGTGAGCATGCGTCACCGCAAGCGCGGTGAGGAACTGCGCCGCGCACGCGGCGAACTGGAACTGCAGCGCGCCGAGAAGGAAGCGGCAGCCGAGCGGGAAGTGCGGGAGCTGGAGCAGCGGAGAAAGTCCGACGCGGCGGACTGATCGGATCAGCCCGCCACGTCTCGGTGCCCCCAGTAGGGCTCGAACCTACGACCTGCGGATTAAAAGTCCGTAGCTCTACCAACTGAGCTATAGGGGCGTGGGCGCACAGTGTAACCACAGAGTGCCGCGCGGGGGTATCCGGGAACCGAAACTCTCTCGGTGGCTCGGATGCTCACCCCCTGCGTCGCACCCGAGCCGTAGAAGATCGTACCACCCGGTGTGTTCTTCCAGCGCCACCGTGGGGGACCGTTTGCGCTGCTACGCGCGGGTGCGGCGGCGATATCCGGAGGACGTCTACAGTTGTCCGCGGGGGCAGACTATTGAGGGGGCGGTCAGGTTCGGAGGCTTCACCCCATGGCACCTCAACAGGAACGCGCGAGGCGCACGCGGGCAGCGATCGTGGAATCCGCTGCGGCGGAGTTCTCCAAGCGCGGCTACGCGGCGGCGTCGATCAACACGATTCTCGAGCATTCGAACGCCACCAAGGGCGCGATGTACTTCCACTTCGACTCGAAGGAAGCGCTCGCCCGTGCCGTGCTCGAGGAAGGGCTCGCGCGATACCGAACGCTCGTCGACCGGTGGGTGCAGGCTCCCGGGCTCGATCCGTTCGAACGATTGCACGGAATGGTCACCGAACTCGCGGACGCCCTGCAGCGGGACGTCATCATCCGCGCCGAGTTCAAGCTCGTGATCGAGCCGGAGTTCGAATCCGAGGCGCGGTTGCGGGGCGGCTCCGTGTGGGGAACGGCCGGGTATCGCCTCGCGGAGGAGGCGCAGCGCGAGGGGCTGTTCCGGCCGGGCGCCGACATCCGGCGCTTCGTCGAGGTGATCAGTGCGGCGCTGGCGGGACAGCGGTACATGACCGACCTGACGTCTTCCGATGTCGACGTACGCGCGCGGTTCGAGATGTGCCTGGAGGTCCCGCTCGAGGCGATGGCGTCGCAGGAATGGCTCGACCGGTGGCGCCGGGAGGGTTGGCCGGCCGCGGCGAATCCCCCGCAATAGAGCCTGTGACCTGCTGATTTGTGAATCGGGAAAGCGGTGTCCTAAGCTATCCAAGCTCCCAACGGAACACGAACGCCGTTGAGGGTGCGGGTCGGAGCAATCCGGTCTGGGCCCCCTTCGTCTAGCGGCCTAGGACGCCGCCCTTTCAAGGCGGTAGCGCGGGTTCGAATCCCGTAGGGGGTACTCTTCGGTGTACACCGGAGGGTGCAGTACAAGTGAAGAATGTTCTGGCCCTGTGGCGCAGTTGGTTAGCGCGCCGCCCTGTCACGGCGGAGGTCGCGGGTTCGAGTCCCGTCAGGGTCGCAGAGAATATGCGATCGGCATTCGGTTCGGGTGCCGTCCCGGCCAGGTAGCTCAGTTGGTACGAGCGTCCGCCTGAAAAGCGGAAGGTCGCCGGTTCGATCCCGGCCCTGGCCACCATATAACTTCATACTTCGGACCCACCGTTCGCGGTGGGTCCTGCTGTGAGAATCCGTCAGGGTTCTTTCATGGCCCTGTGGCGCAGTTGGTTAGCGCGCCGCCCTGTCACGGCGGAGGTCGCGGGTTCGAGTCCCGTCAGGGTCGCTTCAGGCGAAGGCCCGGTATCGATGAGATACCGGGCCTTCGTCGTATACCGTTACTGATCTTCCGAAAGTATCCGGGCGGTCCCAGTGTCGTGACCTCGAACAAGAACATGTTCTAGAGTGGTGCGATCTTGGTCGGACGCCGCCGGCGACGAGGAACGAGGTGACCGTGCGAATTGCTCTCCTGTCGTACCGGAGTAAGCCGCACTGCGGCGGCCAGGGCGTCTACGTCCGGCACCTGAGCCGAGAACTCGCCGCCCTCGGGCACGACGTCGAAGTGTTCTCGGGCCAGCCCTACCCGGAGCTCGATCCCGGCGTCACCCTCACGAAGGTCCCCAGCCTCGACCTCTACCGCGACGACGACCCCTTCCGCACCCCGAAACCCCGGGAGTTCCGCGACCTCGTCGACGTCCTGGAGGTCGCGACGATGTGGACCGCGGGCTTCCCCGAGCCGCTCACGTTCAGCCTGCGGGCGGCGAAGCTCCTTCGCGCACGGGCCGGCGAATTCGACGTCGTGCACGACAACCAGTGCCTCGGGTACGGGTTGCTCCGCATCGCCGACGCCGGACTTCCCCTCGTCGCGACGATCCACCATCCCATCACCCGCGACCGCGAACTCGATCTCGCGCAGGCCACCACGTGGCGCCGCAAACTGACCCTGCGCCGCTGGTACGGCTTCCTGCGCATGCAGGCACGGGTCGCCCGCCGGATCGGAACGCTGCTCACCGTGTCCGAGTCCTCGGCGGACGACATCCGCACGGCGTTCGACGTCGACCGGGAAAGTCTGCACACGATCCCGCTCGGCGTCGACACCGAACTGTTCGCCCCTCCCGCCGGCGCCCGGGTGCCGGGACGCATCGTGTGCGTGGCGAGCGCCGACGCACCGCTCAAGGGCGTGTCGACGCTGCTCGGCGCCGTCGCCAAGCTGCGGACCGAGCGGACCGTCGAACTGGTGCTCGTCTCGAAGCTCGCCGAAGGCGGTGTGACCGCCCGGCTCATCGACGAACTCGGCATCGGGGACATCGTGCGCACCGTGTCGGGCATCGGCGACGCCGAGCTCGCCGCGCTCCTCGGTTCCGCGGAGATCGCCGCGGTCCCGTCGCTCTACGAAGGTTTCTCACTGCCCGCGGTGGAGGCCATGGCATGCGGGACACCGCTCGTCGCGAGCCGCGCAGGCGCGATCCCCGAGGTCGTCGGCGATGCCGGTGTGCTCGTTCCCCCCGGCGACGGCGAGAAACTCGCGGCAGCGCTCGCGGCGCTCTTCGACGACCCGGCCGAACGGGACCGGCTCGGTGCGGCGGCCCGGCAACGGGTCCTCGACCGGTACAGCTGGTCGGCAGTGGCCGCACAGACCGCATGCGTCTACGACGACGCGATCGCAGCGCAGACACGAAAGGCGAACCACTGATGCTGACCGTCGATTTCGACCGTCTCGGAGTTGCGCCCGGCCACCGCGCCATCGATATCGGCGCGGGCGCCGGCCGGCACTCCTTCGAGCTGTACCGGCGCGGGGCGGACGTCGTCGCGTTCGACCGGAGCGCGGACGACATGAAAGCGGTCGCCGAGATGTTCGCGGCGATGGAGCTCGAGGGCGAGGTCCCCGCCGGGGCACGCGCGCGCGCCGAAGTGGGTGACGCGCTCGAACTGCCTTACGACGACGAGACGTTCGATGTGGTGCTCATCTCCGAGGTGCTCGAGCACGTGCCGCAGGACGTGCGCGCGATCGAGGAGTTCACCCGCGTGCTCAAGCCGGGCGGGGTCGCGGCGATCACGGTGCCGCGCTGGTTCCCCGAGAAGATCTGCTGGGCACTGTCCGATGCCTATCACGAGGTCGAGGGTGGACACATTCGCATCTACAAGGCCGACGAACTCGCCGCCAAGCTCACCGCGGCCGGCCTGAAGATCCGCGGTCGCGACCACGCGCACGCCCTGCACGCGCCGTACTGGTGGCTCAAGTGCGCGGTCGGCGTCGACAACGACGATCACGTGCTGACGAAGGCGTATCACAAGCTGCTCGTGTGGGATCTGATGCACAAACCGTGGCTGACCCGCACCCTCGAATCGGTCCTCGATCCGATCATGGGAAAGAGCGTGGTCTTCTACGTCGAGAAGCCGGTAGTCCCCGTTGCGGCGCGCTGACAGGGGCGCACCAGCGGTTCCGTCGGTGCCGGGCGTGCTCTCCGCCCAGGAGTGCCTCCGCACCGGGCACGCCATCGCCGACATGCAGCAGTCCTCGGGAGCGATCCCGTGGTTCCCGGGCGGGCATACCGATCCGTGGGACCACATCGAATCCGCGATGGCGCTGACCGTGACCGGGCTGCGCGAGGAGGCCGAGGCTGCGTTCGAATGGTCGCGGCGCACCCAGCGCGCGGACGGGTCGTGGCCGATGCAGTTCCGCGGCGACACGATCGAAAACGCCGACTCCGACAGTAATTTCGCGGCGTACATCGCAGTCGGGGTGTGGCATCACCATCTCGTCACCGGCGACGTGCGGTTCGTCGAGCGCATGTGGCCGACGGTGAAGGCCGCACTCGAACATGTGCTGTCCATGCAGGCGCCCGGCGGTGAGATCTTCTGGGCTCGAAACGAATCCGGTATCGCGGAGGAAGCCCTCCTCACCGGGTGTTCGAGCATCCATCACGGTTTCCGGTGCGCGTTGCGTCTTGCGGAGGTCGTGGGTGATCCGCAGCCGGAGTGGGAGTTCGCGCTGTACCGGCTCGGGCACGCGCTGCGGCGGCACCCGGAGGTGTTCACCCCCAAACCGGAATACTCCATGGACTGGTACTACCCGGTCCTCGGGGGAGCCGTCCGTGGAACCGTTGCGCACGAACGCATCCGGGAACGCTGGAACGACTTCGTGGTGGACGGGCTGGGCATCCGGTGCGTCGATCACAAACCGTGGGTGACGGGCGCCGAGACGTGTGAGCTGGTCCTGGCCCTCGACGCGCTCGGAAGCAACACGCGCGCAAAGGAACTGTTCGCGGCGATGCAGCACCTGCGCGATCCGGACGGATCGTACTGGACCGGACTGGTTTTCAGTGACGGCAAACGCTGGCCGGTGGAGAAGAGTTCGTGGACGAGCGCCGCGGTGGTTCTCGCCGCCGACGCGCTCTCCCGCACCACCGGTGGCAGCGGACTGTTCCGTGACGCGGCGGCGCCTGCGGAACTGGTGGGTGCCGACCGCTGCAGCGAAGGCTGCGGCGTCCGCGTCTGACAGCAGCCGAGTCCGACACCGGCCGACGGAAAAGTCCGCCGCGCGGTGTATGCCCCGCGCGGCTGACTTTCTCGACGGCGGACGGTCACGCGCCCGGCAGGACCCCGACCGTGCCGCCCGTGCGTTCGAGAACTCGCAGCGACCCCGTCACCGACACCTCGGTGAACTCGCCGCTGTCGAGTGCGCGGCAGTAGATCTCGTACGGGGGACGACCGCCGTCGGCGGGGTCGGGGAACACGTCGTGGATGATCAGGGCGCCGCCGACGCGCACCCACCGCGCCCAGCCCTCGTAGTCGGCCTGCGCGGCCGCGCTGCTGTGACCGCCGTCGACGAACACGAACGACGCCGGGGTGCGCCAGAACCCGGCGACCTGCGCGGAGGCGCCGATCACCGCGACCACGTGCGTTTCGAGGTCGGCATCGGCGAGGGTGTGTCGGAGTCGTCCGGCCGTGTCGAGCAGGCCGGTGTGGGGGTCGACGAGTGTCTCGTCGTGGTACTCCCAGCCGGGCTGGTGTTCTTCCGACCCGTGGTGGTGGTCGACGGTGACGATCGTTCCGCCGGTCGCCTTCGCGGCCGCACCGAGGTACACCGTCGAGCGCCCGCAGTAGGTGCCGATCTCGACACCCACCCCATCGCCGAGATACCGCACCGCCGCGTCGTGCAGCGCCGTGCCCTCGTCCTCCGGCATGAAACCCGGTGTCGCCTCGGCAAGTTCGACCATCTCGCGGGGCAGCGTGGTGCGGGTCATCGGCACAGTCTCCGTTCGCTGGATTGCTGTTCGGTGGCTCACACTACCGACGGGAGCGGCGCCGCGGAACCACCGTCCCGAGATCATCGGAAGCGGAATCCGGTACCGCCCGGCTCGCCCCCGCGACTAGGGAGTGAGGGAGGGGAACCTCCAACTCCCGTCGAGGATTTCCGGCCGCGGCCGGTAGAGCCGCACGAGGTAGTTCCAGCCCTCGGTGATCGGAATGCTGTTGGGAGCACCGTCGGTGCCCCCGAACCGGACGGTGACCGAGCCGTCGTCGTTCGGGACGGCGGTGATGTTGTTGACGCTGTAGACGCCGCGGTCGTTGGGTTCGAAGTATCCCTTCGCGTTGTACACCGACAGGGACCAGAATCCGTCGACGGGTACATCGCGCACCGTCAGTTCGTACTCGCCGACCGGCAGTCCCGGGTCGACACCGATGTAGGTGGCCTCCTCGGTCGGGAGCCCACCCCATCCGGCGGCGGTACCGATGAGGTGGCGCACGGGGTCGACCTGGTCCTTGCGGCCGAACGTCCGATCGAACGCCGTGAGTCCGCGCGCCAGATCGAGCAGCGCATCGCGGGTCGCATCGAGGCTTGCGGTGTCGTACCCGGGAGACGTGAACGGGACCACCGAGCCCGCATCGATGCGGAACCGGTCCTGGAGTTCGGTCGCCGCACACACATCGTCCGCGTCGGCCGGATCGGCCAGGATCCGGACCGCGACGGTGACATACGACGTGGGGAAATCGCCGGAATCGAGACGGTGTTCGCCGGGATCGTGCAGGATCCGGTTCACGTAGTGGTCCTGGTCGACGACCATCACCGAGGCGTACCGGCGGCCGCAGTCGGGAACGGTGACGACCGCACCGGCCGAGACGTCGACGACCGCGAAGCTGTAAAGGGTGTCGCGGTTCAGCCGGATCACCGTCTGGTGTTCGACCGACGCCGCTTCGCGATTGTGGCGCAGCACGTTGACTCCGCCGCAGTCCCGCTGGAGGTCGGAGAACATTCGATCCGTTTCCGCACGAACGAAGTTGTCCACATTCACCGGAATGCCCGTCATGTCGGCGAGCCTAGCGGCGTCGTCGCGGTCCCGCGGCGTGAAACGCCCATCGATTCCGCGTGAAACGCCCATCGATTCCGCGTGAAACGCCCACCGGTTCCGGGTCCAGGAATCGGTGGGCGTGGCGATCACGAGCGCGCGGCGGCCCTGCGCTGATGCAGCACCTTGCCGACGGTCGTGTCGAGCTTGGTGCCGAGCGGCCAGCCGACGTAGTGGCACAGGAACAGTGCGATCTCCCGCAACTGCTCTTCGTCGAGTTCCTCGTTCTGCAGCGCCGCGTTGATCTGGATCTCGGCAATGTCGGTCAGGCCTTGCGCGGTCAGCGCACCCAGTAGCAGCAGCCGACGGTCCCGGATGCTCAATCCGGGGCGGGTCCAGATCTCCCCGAACAGGTGATCGGCGGTGTAGGCGAAGTGGTCGCCGGGCCCGTCCTGCATCTCCCAGCCGTAGACCTTCGACATCATGTCGAGGCCCCGCTGTCGTCGTTCGTCGGTCACGCGTTCTCCTTCGTCGAACGTTGTTGTGCCAGTTCGCCGGGGCCGACACCGAGCCCGGTGCCGAGATCGGCGAGTGCCCGGGTGCCGAGCGGCAGGTCGACGCCGAGCCGCTCGCCCAGCTCCAGCGCCAGCGTCAGGTCCTTCTCGCCGAGCGACCGCGCGTGCGCGAGGATCGGGAACCACGGATCGTCCGGTGCCAGCGCAGCGGTGGTGTCGCGCAACATGATCGCTCCGGCTCCGCCGGTGATCGTGTCGGTGTGCCGCACCACCTTGCCGAGTGCGGTGATGTCGAGCCCGGCGGCCTCGGCCAGCCGCTGGGCTTCCGCGGCCGCGTTGAACGAGATGAAGTGCAACAGGTTGCGCGCCAGCTTCATTCGCGTTCCCGCTCCGACCGGACCGGCGTGGACGACGAGACCGGCCCAGGCGCCGAACGGCTCGCGGACCTTCGCGAACGCCTCTTCGTCCGCGCCGACCATCACGGCCAGTGTGCCCTTCGCGGCACCGACCGCCCCACCGGAGACCGGAGCATCGACCAGATGGACGCCCCGCTCGGCGCAGACCGCGGCGAGGTCGACGGCGGTGGTGTCGGAGATCGTCGAGTGCACGGCGACGACGGTGCCGGGCCGCGCGGTCGACAGCAGGCCGTCGGGTCCGGCGACGACCTCGCGCACCTGCGCGTCGTCGAGCACCGTCACGGAGACGACGTCGCACGTGGCGGCCAGTTCCGCAGCACTTCCGGCGGCGGTCGCGCCGGCCGCGGTGAACGGTTCGACGGCCTCGGGGCGCATATCGAGCACCGTCAGTCCACCGGGCCAGTCGAGGAGCCGCTTGGCCATCGGCGCACCCATGTTGCCCAGGCCGATGTAGCCGACGGACACGTCGGAAGGCGCGGTCACGACCGGATCACCTGCCCGCCGTCGACGTTGAAGATCTGCCCCGTCACCCAGCCGGCCTCGTCGGACAGCAGGAACAGGCACATGCCCACCAGGTCCTCGGGCGTGCCCATCCGCTTGAGCGGGAGCCTGCCGACCATGTCCGCCACCATGTTGCCGGGCGTGACGGTGCGGGTGGCCTCGGTGTCGATCGGTCCGGGGGCGATCGCGTTGATCCGAATGTTGTTGCCGCCGAGTTCGACCGCGAGCTGCTGGGTCAGACCGTTGACGCCGACCTTGGCCAGGCCGTAGAACCCCGAGTAGAGCCACGCGGCGGTCGACGACTGGTTGACGATCGAGCCGCCCTTCTTCCTCATGTGCGGCCACACGGCGCGCGTGACGTTGAGTGCGCCGTCGAGGTTCACGCTCATGAACTTCTTGTAGTAGTCCCACGGCACCGTGAGCAGCAGGTCCAGTTTCATGCCGCCGTAGATCGCGGCGTTGTTGACCAGATGGTCGATCCCGCCGTAGGTCTCGACGGTCCTGGCGGCGAGTTCGGTGGCCGAGTCCGGGTCGGCGACGTCGACGGGCAGGAAGACGGCGCTGCCGCCGTCCGCGACGATCTGTTTGGCAACCTGTTCACCGGCCTCGGCGTTGAGGTCGGCGACCACCACGTTCGCGCCCTCGGTGGCGAGCGCCCGGGCGTAGGCCTCGCCGATTCCCTGCGCGCCACCGGTGACGATGGCGGTTCGATCGGTGAAACGTCCCATGTCGTGAACCTTTCTAGGACGCCGCGGGTTCCGCGACGAGCTTGGTCTCCAGGTATTCCTCGAAGCCGGCCACACCCATTTCACGGCCGATTCCGGATTGCTTGTAGCCGCCGAAGGGCGCGTCGGCGGCGTACCAGATGCCGCCGTTGACACCGAGGGTGCCGGTGCGGATCCCGGCGACGACACGGGCGACGCGGTCGGGGTCGGTGCCCCATACCGAGCCGGACAGGCCGTAGGGGGAGTCGTTGGCAATGCGCACCGCGTCGTCGTCGCCGTCGTGCGGCAGGATCACCAGGACGGGACCGAAGATCTCCTCCTGGGCGACGCGGGCGTTGTTCTCCAGGCCCGCGATCAGGGTGGGTTCGACGAAGAAGCCCTTGTCGTGCTCGGCGGGACGGCCACCGCCGACGACGATCGTGCCGCCCTCCTCGACCGCCAGTTTCAGATAGCCCTCGACGCGGTCACGCTGCCGAGCGGAAATCAGTGGCCCGCACACAGTTCCGGGTTCGTTCGGATTGCCCGGGCGAATGCCGCGCAGCGCTTTCGCGGTGAGTTCGACGGCCTCGTCGTAGCGTTCGCGGGGGACGACGAGACGGGTGGTGATCGCGCAGCCCTGCCCGGCGTGCGTGCACACGGTGAACGCGGCGATCGAGCAGGCGCCCTTCAGGTCGGCGTCGTCGAGGACCACGAAGGCGGACTTGCCGCCGAGTTCGAGGAAGACCTTCTTGAGCGTCTCGGCGGCCGCGCGCATCACGGCCTTGCCGGTCGCGGTCGAGCCGGTGAAGGAGACGAGGTCGACGCGCGGGTCGGCGGCGAGCCGGGCGCCGACGGAATGGTCGCTCGACGTCACGATGTTCACCACGCCCGGCGGGATGTCGGTCTCCTCGGCGATGATCCTGCCGACCAGCGCTGCGCACCACGGGGTGTCGGGTGCGGGCTTGAGGACGACGGTGTTGCCGGCGGCGAGCGCGGGACCGATCTTGGCGAAGTTGATCTGGTGCGGGAAGTTCCACGGGGTGATCGCGCCGACGACACCGACGGCTTCCTTGAGCAGGTAGCGGTGCGTCGGGATGCCCATGGGGCTCGCGTTGCCGAGATCCTGCTTCCACTCGTACTTTTCGGCGAGGTCGGCGAACCACAGCAGGTCGTCGACCGGGCCTTCGAGATGTGCTGCGGAGGTGAGGAATCGGGGCGCGCCGACCTCGGCGATGGTGATCTCGCGCAGTTCCTCGATGTGCCCGCGTAGTGCGTCGCGCAACTGGCGCAGGCAGCGGGCGCGGAAGGCGTGGTCGCGGGACCAGTCGGTGGTGTCGAAGGCCTGCCGGGCGGCGGCGATGGCCGCGTCCATGTCGGCGGCGGTGCCGTCGGCGGCGTGGCCGAGCGTTTCCTCGGTCGCGGGATCGCGGGTCTCGAAGGTGCCCCCGGAGCCGGGGACGAGTTTGCCGTCGATCAGCAGGGGAGTGCTGTCGGTCGGGCTGTTCCTGGGGCGCAGGGCCATGTGTGGTGCTCCCGTTCTGGCGGTTCGGTGGCAGACGTCGGTCGACGTGGAGCGTGTGACGGTCCTCATAATCTGGACACTTGTCTGGACTATAGTTCGGACAGATGCGCGGTGCAATATCGCGCCGGACGGGAGGGGGCGGGATGGCGGATCGGGCGGCGATCGTGACCGGAGCGAGCCGGGGGATCGGCCGGGCGGTGGCACTCGAACTGGCGGCCGCGGGCACCGCCGTGGTGGTCAACGGGCGCGCCGAAGACGCGGTGCACGACACGGTCGCGGAGATCGAAGCCGCAGGTGGGCGCGCTGTCGGGGTCGCCGGATCGGCCGCGGCGCCGGGCGTGGCCGAGGCGTTGCTGGCCGCCGCGCTCGACGAGTTCGGCGACGTCGATGCCCTGATCAACTGTGCCGGTATCGCCGAGCCCGTCGGGTCGTCGATCCTGTCGGTGACCGACGAGCAGTGGCACGAACTGCTCGACGCCCACCTGACCGGCACGTTCCGGACCTGCCGCACCGTCGCGCCGCACCTCGTGGCGCGCGGCGGCGGCGCCGTCGTCAACACGAGTTCGTTCGCCTTCCTCGGTGACTACGGCGGTACCGGCTACCCGGCGGGCAAGGGTGCGGTCAACAGTGTCACCCTGGCGATCGCCGCGGAGTTGCGTGAACACGGGGTCCGGGCCAATGCGGTGTGCCCGGGGGCGCGAACGCGGCTGTCGACGGGCGACGAGTACGAACGGCAGATCGAGCAGCTCCACCGCCGGGGCCTGCTCGACGACGTGAGTTATCAGGGCTCGCTCGACCCGGCGCCGCCCGAGTACGTCGCCCGGCTCTACGCGTATCTCGTCGACGAGCGGTCGGCGGGGGTCACCGGCGAGATCTTCGCCGGCTCGGGGTGTTTCGTCGGGCGCTTCCCGCGGCCGCAGCCGAGCCTGCTGGCGTGGCGAGACCACAGGGCCGAGCCGCCGTGGACGATCGAGGAGATCGCGGGATTCGTCGGAGGGTAGCCGGGGTCAGTCGCGGGACGGTGACGCGGTGATCGACGCGAGCGCGCTGTCCACCACCTTGTCGAAGATGCGGTCGAGATCCATCTCGTCGCCGAGGAAGCCGGTGCCCTCGATCATCGCGAAACCGTGTACCGCGGCGAACAGGGCGACCGCGGTGTCGAGCGAATCCTCCTCGGGGACACCGCACGAGACGAGCATCGCCCGCAGAGCGCTGTTCGCGTCGAGCGCCGAGGTGATCAGTGCGTCGCGGTCGATCGGGGCGGCGGTGAGGGCCTCGTAGCGGCGGTGATTCGCGACCGCCCACGACCGATAGGTCGCGATGAGGTGCCGCAGGCCGTCGATTCCGCTGCGGCCCATGGCTTCTTCGCGCAGCCGGTCGCCGAGGGCGATCATCGTCCGGATCTGAACCTCGGACCGGACGTCGTCGAGGCCGCGCACATGGTTGTACAGCGACGCGCCCACTACACCCACGCGGTTCGCCAGGGTGCTCATCGTCAACTGCTGCCATCCGTGTTCGTCCACGACGGCGAGCGCGGCGTCGATCACCTTGTCGCGGGTGAGCGTACGGCGCCGGACGGGGCGTTCGTTGTCACGTGCCATAAAGCGATCTTAGGGGTCTTCCATTCCAAACGAATGTGAGTAGTTTGTAAACGAGAGCCATTCGTTTCTTGCTTCCACGACACCCGAGGTAACCCCCATGACGGCGTCACGCACAGATCTCAAGAACCCGGACGTCTACGAGAAGGAAATGCCGCACGACGCGTTCGACGACATCCGGCGGCGATGTCCGGTGTACTGGCAGCCGGAGGACGACGGTCCCGGCTACTGGGCGCTGACCCGGCACGCCGACGTCACGGCGGTCTCCCGCGACAGCGCCACCTTCTCCTCCGCGCTCGGTACCACGCAGATCGACGAGTTCGACGAGGAGACCCGGCTCAAACAGGCCGCTATGCTCATCAATCTCGATGCGCCCGAGCACACCCGGCTCCGCCAGCTCGTGAGCCGCGGATTCACCCCGCGGGTCGTCAAGCAGCTCGAAGGGCGCATTCGCGACATCTGCGAACGCACCGTCGACGAGCTGATCGAGGCCGGCCGCGACGGCGCGGTCGTGGACTTCGTGCCGCTCGTCTCCGCCCCGCTGCCGCTCGAGGTGATCGCGGCGCTGCTCGGCGCACCCGCCGAGGATGTGGGCAAGCTGTACGACTGGTCCAACCGGATGATCGGCTGGGACGATCCCGAGTACGGCAGCACCCAGGCGGACGGCGAACTCGCCGCCGCCGAGATCTTCCTGTACGCCAACGAGATCGCCGCCCGGCGCCGGGCCGAGCCGCAGGACGACATCGTGTCCGCGCTGGTCCGGCCGGACGAGCACGGAGACACGCTCACCGAGATGGAGTTCTGCATGTTCTTCGTGCTGCTCGTCATTGCGGGAAACGAGACCACGCGCAACGCGATCACCGGCGGCATGCAGGCGTTCATGGACCATCCCGACCAGTGGCGGCGACTGCAGCACGATCCCGGACTCGTCCCGAGCGCGGTCGAGGAGATCCTGCGCTGGGTGAGCCCGGTGATCGGCTTCCGTCGCACCCCCACCTGCCCGGCGACGATCGGGGAGCAGTCCGTGGATCGCGGGGACAAGGTCGTCCTGTACTACCCGGCCGCGAACCGGGACGGCGACGTCTTCGAGGAACCGCACCGCTTCGACATCGGACGCGAGCACAATCCGCACGTCGCGTTCGGCGGTACCGGGGTGCACTTCTGCCTCGGAGCACACCTGGCCAGGCTCGAACTGAAGGTGATGTTCGAGACGCTCGCGCGGCGCCTCGACCGCGTCGAGTCGGCCGGGCCGGCGCGGCGACTGCGCTCGAACTTCGTCAACGGTGTCAAGGCGATGCCGGTGCGTATCCACCCGCGGCAGGACTGATTTCGTGCATCCGGCCCTGATCGGGCATTGCCGCGGCGAGGTTGCCGTAGTAATGTCCAGACACGTGTCCAGAAATGTGAATCTCGAATCCACCCGCCGGCGCCTCACCGAGAAGCAGGCAGACACCGTGGACCGCCTCACCCGCGCCGCGGTCGAGGTGCTCCGGGAGGAGGGATTCGCAGGTCTGACCGTGCGCACCGTCGCCTCGACGGCCGGGGTTGCACCCGCCACCGCCTACACCTACTTCTCGTCCAAGGAACACCTCGTCGCCGAGGTGTTCTGGCGCCGCCTCGCCGCCACACCCGACCCCGCCGACATCGTCGGCAGCACCGCCGACCGGGTGTGCGCCGTGCTGCGCAACATCGCAATGCTCATGGACGACGAACCCGAGCTCGCCGGGGCCGTGACCAGCGCACTGCTCGGCCGCGACCCCGACGTCGAACACCTCCGCGGCCGCATCGGCCTCGACATCCGGGAGCGGCTGTCGGCCGCCCTGGGGCCGGACGGCGACCCGAATGTCCTAGAAGCCCTCGAACTGCTGTACGCGGGTGCGCTCGTCCGCGCCGGAATGGGTTACGGCACCTACGCGAAGCTCGCCGATCGGTTGGAAACCTCCGCCAGACTTCTATTGGAGTAGCAATGACTCAGGCCTCGCTCGACACGTCACTGTTCGGGCCGTTGCTGTTCGACCCCTACGACTACGACTTCCACGAAGACCCGTACCCGATCTACCGTCGGCTGCGTGAGGAGGCGCCGCTCTACCGCAACGACGACCTCGGCTTCTGGGCCCTGTCGCGCCACGCGGACGTCGTCGCCGGATTCCGGGACAACACGAGACTGTCGAGCGCCAACGGTGTTTCGCTCGATCCGTCCGCCTACGGGCCGCACGCGCACAAGGTGATGTCCTTCCTGGCGATGGACGATCCGCGGCACATGCGGATGCGTCAGCTCGTCTCCAAGGGCTTCACGCCCCGCCGCGTCGCCGACATGCAGGAGCGCATCCTCGAGCTCACCCTGGGATATCTCGAACCTGCCGTGGAGACAGGCGAATTCGACTGGATCGCCGAGTTCGCCGGCAAGCTGCCGATGGACGTGATCTCCGAACTCCTGGGCGTTCCCCGGCAGGACCGCGCCGAGATCCGCCGCCTGGCCGACCTCGTCGTGCACCGCGAGGAGGGCGTGCTCGATGTCCCCGTGGCCGCGATGGAGGCCTCGCTCCACCTCGTCGGCTACTACGCCGACATGCTCACCGAACGTCGTACCCGCCGCACCGAGGACCTCACCTCGGCGCTGCTCGACGCGGAGATCGACGGCGACCGGCTCACCGACGACGAGATCATCGGGTTCATGTTCCTGATGGTCGTTGCCGGCAACGAAACCACCACCAAACTGCTCGGCAACGCCCTGTACTGGGGTGCGGTCAACAAGGACGAGGCGGCGCGGGTACTGCGCGACCCGGAACGCGCCCCCGAATGGACCGAGGAAACGCTGCGTTACGACACCTCGAGCCAGATCGTCGCGCGCACCGCCGCCGCTGACATCGACGTGCACGGCGGCACCATCCGCGAGGGCGACAAGGTGCTGCTGCTCATCGGATCCGCGAACCGCGACTCCGAGGTCTTCGAGGACGCCGACGAATACCGCATCGGCCGCGACAGCACCAACAAGCTCGCGAGTTTCGGTGGGGGAGTACACTTCTGCCTCGGCGCTCACCTGGCCCGGCTGGAAGCGAACATCGCGCTCGAACAGTTCGCCCGCCACGTCGCCGACTACGACGTCGATTTCGACCGCTGTGAACGAGTCCACTCCACCAACGTCCGGGGCTTCGCCGCACTGCCCCTGAAAGTGACCCGCCTCCATGCCTAGATTCGAACCCCACCCGGCGCGCCGCCCCGCGATCGTCAGTGGCGCCTCCTCCGGAATCGGCACCGCCACCGCCTACGCCCTCGCCGAACTCGGGCATCCGGTCGCGCTCGGCGCCCGCCGCGTCGACGAGTGCGAGGCCATCGCCGAGAAGATCCGTGCCGAAGGCGGAGAAGCGATCGCGCACTTCCTCGACGTGTCCTCCACCGAATCCGTCGACGCCTTCGTCACCGCCGCGGAGGCCGCGCACGGCCCCACCGAGATCGTGGTCTCCGGCGCCGGTGACATGGACTTCGCGCTCGTGCACGAAATGGACCCGGACCGTTTCGAATTCCAGGTCGATGTCCATCTCGGCGGCACCCAGCGTCTCGCCCACCGGGTCGTGCCGGGGATGATCGAGCGCGCCCGCGGCGACTTCGTGGTCATCGGCTCCGACTGCGCCGTCGACGCTCGACCCCGCGCCGGCGCGTACATCGGCGCCAAGACCGGCCTCGAGGCCCTCGTGCGCCAGATGCGGATGGAACTCGAAGGCACCGGTGTGCGCGCCTCGACGGTGCGTCCCGGTCCGACCCAGACCGCGGCCGGGATGGACCAGCCGGAAGAGGTCGTCGGGCCGCTGCTCGAGGACTGGATCCACTGGGGCCTGGCGCGGCACCCCTACCTCCTGCGGGCCTCCGACATCGCCTCTGCAGTGGCGTCGGTCGTCTCCGCGCCCCGCGGCGCGCACATCGTACTCGTCGAGGTCCAGCCCGAAGCTCCTCTGCGGAAGAACGAACGGAAGGCCCAGTCATGACGGGTACTGCAACGGCTCCGCTCCGCGTCTCCGGCGGCGAACACGAGCACGGCCACCTCGAGGAACTGCGCACCGACCCCATCGCGCTGATGAAGCGAGTCCGCGAGGAGTGCGGGGACGTCGGCGTCTTCCAGCTCGCCGACAAGAAGGTTGTGCTCCTCTCGGGAGCCGAGGCCAACGAGTTCTTCTTCCGCGCCGCCGACGAGGACCTCGACCAGCAGGCCGCCTACCCGTTCATGAAGCCCGTCTTCGGTGAGGGTGTCGTCTTCGACGCCAGCCCGGAACGGCGCAAGGAGATGCTGCACAACACGGCGCTGCGGGGCGAGCAGATGAAGGGTCACGCCGCCACCATCGACCGTGAGGTCCAGGACATGATCGCCGGCTGGGGCGACGAGGGCGAGATCGACCTGCTCGAGTTCTTCGCCGAGCTGACCATCTACACCTCGTCGGCCTGCCTGATCGGCAAGAAGTTCCGCGACGAACTCGACGACCGCTTCGCGCACCTCTACCACGACCTCGAAAAAGGTACGGACGCCCTGGCCTTCGTCGACCCGTACGCGCCGATCGAGAGCTTCCGGCGCCGCGACGAAGCCCGCAAAGGCCTGGTCGCGCTCGTCCAGGAGATCATGAACCGCCGCATCGCGAATCCGCCGCAGGGCAAGGAGGATCGCGACCTGCTCGACGTGCTCGTCTCGATCAAGAACGAGGACGGCACCGAGCGGTTCAGTGCGGACGAAGTCACCGGCATCTTCATCTCGATGATGTTCGCCGGGCACCACACCACGTCCGGCACCGCGGCGTGGGCGCTCATCGAACTGCTGCGCAACCCCGAGTACCTGGAGAAGGTCACCGACGAACTCGACACCCTCTACGCCGACGGTGCAGATGTGAGTTTCCATGCGCTGCGCCAGATCCCGGTCCTGGAGGCGGTGCTCAAGGAAACGTTGCGGCTGCACCCGCCGCTGATTCTGCTGCTGCGCGTCGCCCGCGGCGACTACGAGGTCGGCGGGTACCGCATCTCCGACGGCGACCTCGTCGGCGCGACCCCGGCGATCTCCAACCGGATCCCCGAGGACTTCCCGAACCCCGACACCTTCGATCCGGGCCGCTACATCGACCCGAATCAGGAGGACATCGTCAACCGCTGGACGTGGATTCCGTTCGGCGCCGGCCGCCACCGGTGCGTGGGCGCCGCGTTCGCGCTGATGCAGCTCAAGGCGATCTTCTCGATCCTGCTGCGCGACTTCGAATTCGAGATGTCCCAGCCCGCCGACTCGTACCACAACGATCATTCCAAGATGGTGGTGCAACTCGCGCAGCCGTGCGCGGTGCGGTACCGCCGTCGCGCCCGGAAGTGAGGACACCGTGAAGGTCGAAGCGGATCTCGATCTCTGCCAGGGACACGCCATGTGTTCGATGGAGGCCCCCGACGTGTTCGCGGTCGCGAAGCACGGAACGGTGGAGATCCTCATGGACACCGTCCCGGAATCGCTGCGCGCCGACGTCGAAGCAGCCGTCAAGTACTGCCCCACCCGAGCCCTGAGCATCCTCGAAGACCGACAACAGGCGACGACAGCAGACGACTGACAACAGAAGACCGACAACAGGAGACACCATGGCCCCGTTCGATCGTGCCGAGCTGGACGAGATGATCCAGCGCTGGATCGATGCCAACAAGCGAGCCGAGGCCGACGGAGACTGGAAACCGTTGGCCGACATGTACACCGAGGACGCCACCTACGGCTGGAACTACGGCCCGAAGGAAGAGTTCATGGCCGTCGGTCGTGAGGAGATCCGTGAGCTGGCCCTCGGCCAGGAGATGGACGGCCTCGAAGGCTGGGAGTACCCCTACCAGCAGTTCGTCGTCGACGAACGCACCGGCGACGTGATCGGCTTCTGGAAGCAGATCTCCGACGCCACCCGCGAGGACGGCTCGCACTACACCGTGCAGGGCATCGGCGGCAGCTGGTTCCGCTACGGCGGCAACTTCCAGTGGTCCTGGCAGCGGGACTTCTTCGACTTCGGGAACGTCTCGCACCTGTTCCTCGAGATGATCACGGCCGGAGCGCTGTCCGACGGCATGAACAGGCGCATCGAGCGGTCGATGTCCGGTGAGAAGCTGCCGGGCTGGTATCCGGTGGGGAAGTCCCCGGTACCGCTGTGGTGAGCACGGGGGACCGGGTGACCGAATCGTCGTTCGCGGCGCTGTCCCGCCGCGATCTGGCGGTGCTCGTCCCGGAGCTGCTGCTGTGCGGGCAGCTCATCGACAGATCCGGGATGGCGCACCTGATTTCGGCGTTCGGCCGCGACGGCATGGCCGAGGTGGCGATCGAGGAGTGGCAGGCGTCGAGCCCCTGGTACACCAAGCGCATGCAGCGGGCGTTGCGTTTCGAGAACGACGACGTCGAAACGATCTTCAAGGGAATGCAATTCGACATCGGGGCACCGCCGCAGTTCATGGACTTCCGGTACCGCGTGGACGATCGCAACCACGGCGAGTTCTGGCTCGACCATTGCGGTGCGCTGATGGACGTGGAGCCGCTCGGCGACGAGTACGTCACCGCGATGTGCCACGACATCGAGGACCCCACCTTCGACGCCACGGCCCTGGCCACCAACCCGCACGCGCAGGTCCGGCCCATCCACCGGCCTCCGCGGCGGCCCGCGGACCGGCACCCGCACTGCGCGTGGACCGTCGTCATCGACCCGTCGCACGAGCCACCGCCGGTGGAACCACACACCGAGGCACTCGGCCGGACCGCCGCGGTCGCGGTGGAACTGAGTCCCATCGACCCCGACGACGACGGCAATGCCGACTACGCGGGGCCGCTGCTGTCGGACGTGCGCTTCGGCGACTTCTCCCACTCCGCACTCGTGCGCATCGCCGAGGAGGTGTGCCTGCAGCACCACATGCTCACGCTCGGATTCCTGCTCGGGGTGCGCAAACGGACCGACGAAACCTCGGCCCTGACGATCGCGCGCAAGCAGCTCACCGGCATCGCCGGGCTGACCTCCGAACGCATCGGGAACGCGCTCGGCCTTCCCGCCGACCTCGAGGGACTGGCGACGGTGCTGTCGGTGCACCCGGTGTTCGCGCCGTGGCAGTACGTCGACCGCGACATCCGGTTCGACGGGCTGCGGCTCGAACTGAGCATCCGCCGCAGCGGGGGAGCGCACACCGACGGTGCCTGGCCGACGCTCGTCGACGGCGAGCACCTCGAAGCGCTGAATGCCCTTGTGCGCGGGGTTGATCCGCATTTCAGCGTGCGGGTCGTCGCCGAGGACGCCGATGCGCTCGTCGTCGAGGTGATCGTGGAGCCGACGCCCGCGAAGGAATGCGGTGAGGTCGCGATCACCCGGTTCAGCACGGGGTCGAACTTCGTCTTTGCAGATCGAGGAATTCCCTTGCCGCTCACTGTGGTCTGAGCGCGCGACCCGAAAGGATCTCTGCGTGGCCCACAATTTCGCGGACCTGTTCGAACACGCCGTCGACGCGGTGCCGGATCGTGTGGCGCTCATCGTCGGCAACCGTCAGGTCACGTTCCGGGCGCTCGACGCCCGTGCCAACCGCCTCGCCCATCACTTCATCGGCGCCGGGTTCGGCGAGGACAGCCACATCGGCATCCACCTGCACAACTCGATCGAGGCCGTCGAAACAGTCTTCGCGGCATTCAAGATCCGGGCGGTGCCCATCACCGTCAACTACCGCTACACGTCCGACGAACTGGCGTACCTGTACGGCAACGCCGATCTCGATGCCCTCGTGTTCCACCGGTCCTACGCGCAGGTCGTCGAGGACGTGCTGCCGTCGGTGCCGAAGCTGCGGCACAGCCTTCTCGTCGACGACGGGCACGCGGAGACTTCCTCGTACGAGGCCGCGCTCGCGTCGAGCTCACCCGAACGCGGCTTCGGGCCGCGTTCCGGCGACGACCGGTACATCGTCTACACCGGAGGCACCACCGGCCGTCCCAAGGGCGTGGTGTGGCGGCAGGAGGACATCTGGCGTGCCCTGGCCGGCGGATCCGACTTCTACAGCGGCGAGCCCGTCCCGGACGAATTCCACCAGTCCCGGCTCGCCGCCTCCGCGGCGGAACCGGGCCGGTGGCTGTTGCTGCCGCCGCTCATCCACACCTCCGCCCTCATGACGATGTGCAACTCGCTGTTCTCGGGCAACACGGTGCTGCTCGACCACCATTTCGACGCGCACCGCTCCTGGGAGATCGTGCAGCGGCACCGGCCCCAGGTCATGGTCATCACCGGTGACGCGATGGGCCGGCCGCTCGTCGACGCGCTCACGGCCGGTGGTTACGACCCGACCGGGCTGGGCGTCGTGGCCTCCGGTGCCGCACTGTTCTCGCAGTCGGTGAAGGACGCGATGTTCGACGCGATTCCGGGGGTGCTCATCTCCGACTCGGTCGGGTCCTCGGAGACCGGATTCAGTGGTATCGGAATCGCGTCCAAGGGGCTCGTGCAGAACGGCGGCCCGCGGATCGGCGCGGGCCGGGGCTCGTTCGTCGTCGACGACGACGGTCGTCCGGTCACCCGCGGTGAGGGCCGGCTCGCGAAGAAGGGACATGTGCCGTCCGGGTACTACAACGATCCGGTGCAGTCCGCCGAGGTCTTCAAGGTGATCGACGGCGAGCGGGTCGTCGTCACCGGCGACCGTGCCCGCGCCGAGGGAGACGGCACGATCACCCTGCTCGGCCGCGGCAACATGGTCGTCAACACCGGGGGCGAGAAGGTGTTCGCCGAGGAGGTCGAGGCGGCACTCAAGGCGCATCCGGGCGTGTACGACGCGATCGTCATCGGCGTGCCGGACGAGCGGTGGGGGCAGCGGGTCGCCGCTGTCGTCCGTCCCCGTGACGCCGCCGCGTTCGATGTCGGCGACGTCGAACGGCACACCCGCAGCACGCTCGCGGGCTACAAGATTCCCCGTTCGATCTGGTTGTCCGACACCGTCGAACGCACACCCAGCGGCAAGCCCGACTATCGCTGGGCGCACGAGTACGCGTCGAAAACCGAGCCACACCACACCATCTGACGCACCGGCCCGTGGTGGCCCGCGTCGTCGCGGGCCGGTCCATCTCGCGAGGAGCCCCTACGTGGATACTGCGCTGTCCCGCCGGACCCTGCTCGGCGGTGCCGCGGCCGCCGCACTCACCCTGACCGTCACCCGCATACCGCGGGCGCGGGCCCGGGTCACCGAGGAACGTCACCGCGCCGTCGTGATCGGCAGCGGCTTCGGGGGCGCGATCACCGCCGCGCACCTGGGTCGCGCCGGTGTGCAGACGCTCGTGCTCGAACGCGGCCTGCGCTGGCCCACCGGTCCGAACGCGCAGACCTTCCCGCACATGTTCGCACCGGACCATCGGGCGTCGTGGCTGTCGCCGCTGCCGGTGATGACCGGTGCCCCGCCGATCCCGTCGGCGCCCTACACCGGACTGATGGAACGGGTGAAGGGCAACGGCATCGACATCCTGTGCGGTGCCGGGGTCGGCGGCAGTTCGCTGCTCTATCACGGCATGACGTTGCAGCCCGACGGCGAACAGTTCGCGCGGTCGGTGTCCGCGCGGATCGACTACGACCTGCTCGACCGGGAGTACTTCCCGCGGGTGGCCAGGACGCTGCACCTGGCCACAATTCCCGACGACCTGCTGCACCACGAGAGGTACCGGTCCTCGCGTCAATTCCTCGAACGCGCCGTCGCCGAGGGCCTCGACGTGTTCCGGGTGCCGATGCCCATCGACTGGGATTTCGCGCGCCGCGAGCTGACCGGGGAACTGTCGCCCTCGTACACCAACGGCGATCTCATCTACGGAGTCAACAACGGCGGCAAGTACTCCGTCGACGTCACGTGGCTCGCCGAAGCCGAGGCCACCGGGAACGTCCACGTCGAAACCCTGCACCGCGTCAACGACATCGAACGCGGCGCGGACGGACGGTGGGTCGCGCACACCGACCGTCTCGCGACCGACGGCACCGTCGTCGAGCGCAAGCGGATCGTCGCGGACGCAATGTTCCTCGGCGCCGGATCACCCGGCACGACACGGCTTCTCGTCAAGGCGAGGGCGAAGGGTCTGGTACCGGACCTGCCGGACGGTGTCGGCACGGGGTGGGGCAACAACGGTGATCGTGTCTTCTCGGTGACCACGCCGCTGCTCGGTCCCGGTGCGTTCCAGGGAGGTCCGGCCTGCGTCGGGTTCCGGGACTTCGACAACCCGGCGGGCGCGTTGACGATCGTAACCGGCCCGGTGCCGTTCCCGGTCGATCTGGGCACCACCTCGGTGATCGGCTTCGGCACGGTGAAGGGCCTCGGCCGCTGGCACTACGACGCCTCGCGCGACGACGCGGTGCTCACCTGGGACCAGGCCTACGACCGTGAACTGACCCGCGCGATCGAGGCGCGGATCCGGCAGGTCGCCGGCCCTGCCGCGATCCTGCTCGACGTGAACGCGTTGGACGTCAACACGTTCCACCCGCTCGGCGGCGCCACGTTCGATGCGGTGTGCGACGACGCCGGCCGCGTGCACGGCCAGCGCGGTCTCTATGTCGTGGACGGAGCGAAGATTCCCGGCTCGACCGGCGCCTGCAATCCGTCCATGACGATCGCCGCGCTCGCCGAGTTCGGCGCCGACGACATCGTCCGCCGCGACCTCGGCACTGTCTTCTGACCGGTGACGGGTGCCTCGCTGTCGCCCGAGTGTCGTCGAGCGGCAGAGAGGCACCCGTTGTCCGCAGGTGCGGGTGCGTCAGCCCTTGGCGGCGGAGATGCCGGCGCGGCGGCCGAAGAAGCTGCCGTCGCCCAAGGAGGTTCCGCTCGCATACCCGCCGGCACACACACCGGACGTGCAGCGACCGGCCGCGAACAGACCGGGGATCGGCTCACCGGAGACGTGCAGTACCTCCGAGTCGACGGTGGTGCGCAGGCCCCCGAGCGTGAATCCGGCCGTGAAGTTGCGCAGGTCCAGCGCGGCGACCGGGGTGCCGATGGGCTTGACCCACTCGCTCTTCTTGCCGAGGACCGGATCCTCCCCGTTCGCGGCATGCCGGTTGTACACCTCGACGGTGGCCTGCAGGGTTCCGGCGGGCAGACCCATCTCCGCTTCGAGTTCCTCGACCGTCTCGGCCACCCACTTCGGCGGGTACCGGAAGTACGCCGTGGAACTCTGTGTGGCGCAACCTTCTTCGTAGGCCGCCTCGTCGATGACGAGGAAGGACTGATTACCGTTCTCGAAGAGGGTGAGCTGCCCGATCCGGCCCGGGTAGGTGTCCTCCGGGACGTACCGCTGCCCGCGGGCGTTGACGAGGATGCCGCGCGCCAGGAGCTGCGGGTCGCCGAAGAACGCGACCTCGGTGGCGTCCATGTGCGCGACGTCGGCACCGAGGGCCTGTGCCATGCGGATACCGCGGCCGTCGTGCTCCTCGACCGCGGCGCCGGGCCGGCCGATCAGCTTCGGCGCGTACGCCTCGACCATCTCCTTGTTGTAGGCGAAACTGCCCGTCGCCAGGACGACGCCGCGACGCGCCCGCACGTGCAGGTCCTTGCCGTACCGCTTGGCCGAGATACCGACGACGCGCCCGGTGTCGTCGACGATGAGGCGCTGCACGCGCACGTCGTATTCGGCTTTGACACCGAGCTTTTCGGCGGTCTCGGTGAGCGGCTTCATGATCATGTAGCCGCCGCCCTGCTCGCCGGTGCGCTTGTTGCTCATCTGCGGCACGTGTCCGCGCGGCGCCGGCGTCGCGATCTCGTTGAACGGCGCCGCGTTCTCGCCACCGGAGTACATCAGCCCGTCGTCGCCGGGGATCTCCCAGCCCGGTTCACCCCAGAAGCTCTCCTTGAACACGACGCCGTTCTCGACCAGCCAGTTGTAGTGGTCGACGCTGCCCTCGCAGTATTCGGTGAGCTTTGCGTCGTCGGTACCGGGGCCGAGTGCCGCCGCCATGAAGGCCTTCATGTTCTCGGGGGTGTCCTCGAACCCCAGCGCCTTCTGCAACGGGGTGCCGCCGCCGAGGTACAGGATGCCGCCCGACAGCGAGGCCGCTCCGCCCCAGCCGCCGGTGCGTTCGAGGACCAGGACATCGGCGCCGGCGCGCGCGGCCTCGATGGACGCGCACACACCGGCGATCCCGTTACCGGCGATGACGACGTCGGCCTCGAAATCCCAGGCGGAGATCTCCTCGGCGCGCAGGGGGTGCAGGGGAGTAGAGGTCATTGGTGATCCGTTCTGGTCGTGCGGTCTCAGTATTCTGCGATCTGGGTCGCGAGGCGTTCGATGTACGCGAGGACCTCGTCCTCGGTGCGGTCGGGCAGACCGAAGACCACTTCGGTGACACCGACCTCGCGCCACACGCGCAGTTCGTCGAGGTCGGGCCGGCCCGCCAGGGCGAGAACCTCGGGGCTGCCTTCGCGTCCGGCCTCGGTCCACATCTTCTGCAGGCGCAGGACGTGCTCGTCGATGTTGCGGTCGCGCGGCGTGGTGATCCAGCCGTCGGCGGAGCGGACGATCCACTCGAAGTTGCGGTCGGTCGGGCCGGCGCCGAGGAGGATCGGCGGCCGCGGCTGCCGGACCGGCTTGGGCCACGCCCAGCTCGGGCCGAATTCGACGAATTTGCCGTGGTATTCGGCTTCCTCCTGGGTCCACAACGCGGCCATCGCCTCGAGGTACTCGCGCAACGCGGTCCGGCGCTTCTTGGGGTCGACCCCGTGATCGGCGAGTTCCTCGGCGTTCCAACCGAATCCGACACCGAGGGCGACGCGGCCGCCGGAGAGGTGATCGAGGGTCGCGATCGTCTTGGCCAGGGTGATCGGATCGTGCTCGAGCGGCAGCGCGACCGACGTGCCGAGCCGGATGGTCGAGGTGACCGCGGCGGCGAGGCCGAGCGTCACCCACGGGTCGAGGGTGCGCATGTAGCGGTCGTCGGGAAGGGTCGCGTCGCCGGTTCCGGGATGCGCCGATTCCCGGTTGATCGGGATGTGGGTGTGTTCGGGCACGTAGAAGCTGTCGAAGCCGTGGGCCTCGGCGGCTTTCGCGGCGGAGTCGGGGCGGATGCCGCGATCGCTGGTGAACAGGGTGATGCCGTGGCGCACGGTGCTCCCTCTCTCTTCCGGTGACTGCAAGAAATGTAACGCGTTCTACCTTTCCGGGGAAGGATTTTATGGACAGGTGTCTGATTTTGTGTCCGACCGCGGCATTCACCCTGGTCGGTGGGTGGTGGGCGCGCACTCCGGATTCCCTCTCAGTGGGACGTGCGCTGCCCGGCCCGGGGCCTCGAGGCAGTGTCGTCGAGTGCGGAAGCCCGCGGAAACCGCTCCACTACGCTGGTTCGGTAGACCACACGGAAGGTGACGTGATGCCGAAGGAGCCGACGACGGGCCGAGCACAGCGGACCAGGGCGGACGGGCCGCCGGGTTCCGGACTCAGGCCGGCGCAGCGTGCCCGGTACGACCGCATCATCGCCTCGGCGAAGGAACTCGCCACCGAGGGCGGGTACGACGCGGTGCAGATGCGCGCCGTCGCGGAACGCTCGGGAGTCGCGCTCGGCACCGTCTACCGCTACTTCCCCTCGAAGAACCACCTGCTGGTGGTGGCCACCCTGCAGATGTTCGAGCAGTTCGCCGAGCAGTTCGACGTCGAGCACACCCCCGGTTCGTCACCGCGGGAACGGGTCATGTGGGTGCTGCACGGCGCGCTGGCGCAACTCGAGCGCGAACCCCGGCTGTACGACGCGCTGGTGCGGGCTTCGATGTTCGCCGATTCCTCGTCGGCGGCCGAACTGGACCGGCTCGGCAAGGTCATCACCGGCATGTACGCGCGCGCGGCGGGGATCGAGACGATCACCGAGGAACTGGAGAACGCGGTCCGCATCATCACCGATGTGTGGATGTCGAGTCTGGTGAGCTGGGCTGCGGGACGGCAGACGGCGGAGCAGATGATCGCGCACATGGACACCGCGGTCGGGCTGGTGTTCTCCCGGCTGGAGCGGTTGCAGAAAGCGAGCTGACCCGGCCCCACGGAGGGTGGGACCGGGTCGGGTGCTGTATGGGGTGAGTGGTGTTGCGCCCCGGTGCTATTCGGCTGCTGCCGGGACGTCGACGATGCCGACGGTCGGCAGGAAGAAGCACGACGTCTCGCCGTTGGTGACCGTGCCGAACACGGCCGCGAGGACCGTGCCGGAACCGGTGTCGACCGGTGCGACGCGGGCGCCGCCGAGCGGGACGGCACTCGAGAAGAACTGTCCGATGGCCTCGCTGACCATGGGGCGCAGGATCTCCGGAATCTCGTCGGGGACCGCCGCAGCCGCAGCCTCGCTGATCGTGCCCATGGGGACGAAACCGCCCTTGAAGGTGCTGACGTTGAACCATGCGACCTGCATACCGGTCGTGTCCTCGCCGTCGCGTTCGATACCGGCGGGGACGAACGCGAACAGCGTCTGGCCGGGGTCGACGGCATTCAGCGCGGGCAGGCCGGGGAGTTTCAGATCCGGCCACGCGCCCGGAACCGCGCCCGCGACCGCCGGGGCGATGCCGAGCGGCAGGCCGCTGTCTTCGTTGCAGAACGGTGCGCCGGTCGGATACAGGAACGGCTCGATGCCGAGTTTGCGCAGGAACTCGATGGCGTCCTGGTAGGCGGAGACGGGGTTCGCGTCGGCGACATCGGTGACGCCGCCGCGTGCACCGGCGATGGCTTCCGCCGCAGCGACCGCGGTGGGGTCCGCACCCGCTGTGCTGTGCAGCGCGTCGAGCACCGCGGGCAAGGGGGTCACGACGGGTGCCGGCTCGGCGGCAGGGGCGACGGGGTCCGCAGACGCAACGGTCGGAAGGGCGAGCGCGGCGGCGGCTGTGACGGCGGCGGCCGCACTCGTCAGACGCATCCGGTGACGGGTGGTCCTGCGTGTCATGAACTGCTCCTGTGCGTGTCGGGACGGTGGTCGTCCGCACCCCCAAACTCTAAAGTCTCAAGTGATAGTTGAGGGTACTGGGAGACAGCAGACCACACCGGACGCGGTAAGGCGAACCCGCCGCGCGACTGTGTTATCCAAACGAAATGTCGTGTGTGCCCGAATCGGAACGGCAACGATCATCGTGGAGAGGACCGCGGAGAGGACGCGGAGAGGACACTGAAACCAGGGGATTCTTCACCTGGAGTGGGTCATGGGAGCTTTGAAGGGTTTGCTCGGCGTAGTGGTGGGACTCCTGACCGCCGTGCTCGGCACGGTCGTAGGAGTGCTCGCGGCGGTGGTGTGGTTGCTCGGGGCAATCCTGTGCGTGACGATCCTCCTGCTGCCACTCGGAATCCCGGTCATCAGGCTCGCCAACCGGCTGTTCGGACTGGCGGGGCAGCTCATGCACCTTCCCTGACCGTCGCTCAGTCGTCCTTCCACAAGGTGCCCAGATCGGGGCCGGGCTCCTCGTCCGCCGGTGCACCTCGATAGCGCAGGGCGAACACGATCCATCCGATGACCGCGATCATCAGGAAGCTGATCAGCCGGTACACCACGACGGCCGAAAGGGCCTGGGCGCCGGTCATGCCGCTCGCGGTCAGTGCCGGGACGAGCACCGCGTCCATGACCCCGAGCCCGGCGGGCAGCAGCGGGATCGCGCGGCTCGCCGCGGTTCCGGCCGCGTAGGCCACCGCGATACCCGCCAGGCTGGGGGTGCCGCCGATCGCGTACGCCGCGAAGGCCAGGCACGCGCCGTCGCACAACCAGTTGAGGATCGACCACGAGAACGCACGCAACGTGTGCGGGCGGTCCAGCTGGACGGCGCCCAGCTGGTCGACGATCCGTTTCCAGGCCCGCACCCACGTGTGTTCGGGCTTCTTGCGCAGCCGGTTGAAGCCGCGCAGCGCGATGATGCCGATCGATTCGAGCGATCCGGGATTGCTCGCCGCGTACTGCACGAGCACGACGAATGCTGCGAACCCGCCGATCGAGAAGATCAGGGAGAACGGGTTGGTGGTCGCACCGACGAGCAGTGCGCCGACGAGACCCAGCAACGCGAGGCCCGCGGCCTGCAGCAGGCCCGCCATCACCAGCTGCCAGGTCGCGACCACCGGGCTCGCGCCCCACTTGCGCATCTGCCGATACGTGAAGGTGGTGCCGATGACCGGACCACCGGGAAGGGTGACGCTCATCGAGTTCGCGGCGTAGGACACCGACAGCGACTGCCGCTGCGTGACGGTGACAGCGGCAGCGGACAGCAGGGTGCGCTGCACCCGCGCGAAGCTCGACATCTCGAGCAGCGACGCCCCGATCGCGGCCACGACCCACTGCCAGTGCAGGTCGCCGAGGGACTTGACGCTGGTCGACAGTTCCGGCCAGATCAGCACCACCTCGACCGTCAGAACGACGACGAGCACGACCCCGACGATCCACTTCAGGTATCGCTTGTGAGCCGGTCTCAGGCCGTTGCCGTTGCCGTTCTCGGTGTCGTTGCCGTTCTCGGTGTGGTTGTCGGTGTCGGTGCCGTTGTCGCTGTCCGCTGTGGCACCGTCGCTGCCGCGTCCGGCGTCGTCCCGGCCGCTGCTGTCGTCCAGCCCGCTGCCGTTGTCGCTGCTGTTCCGGTCGTCGCGGTCCCCGTCGTTGTCGTGAGGCTCGCCGGACTCGGTTTCACTCATGCTCGTCATGCGTCTGTCGGCCAGTGGGCGAGGGTGTCGCGGTAGAGGTCCTCGACGGCCCGGATGTGTTCGTCGAGGTTCTCCGGCTTCCAGTCGCTGACGTCGATCGGTTCGAGGACCGCGACGTCGACGGTTCCGGATCGCAGCAACGTGGAGTGCTTCCACAGAATTTCACCGGCGTTGCGGATCACCACCGGCACGATCGGTACGCCGGCCTGCATCGCGATGTGGAATGCGCCCTTCTTGAAACGCCCGATCTCGGGAGTCAGCGAACGGGTGCCCTCGGGAGCGATGACGACGGACGTGCCGCCGCGCAGCGTGTCCACGACCGGGCCGAGGGCCGCCTTCGCCTGATCGGTGTTCTGGCGGTCGACGAACGTCGCACCGACGAAACGCAGCAGTGGCCCGAACAGGGGGTCGTTCGCCATCTCCTTCTTGGTGACGCCGGTGAAGTCGTGCCGCAGCACCTTCGCGAGGATCACCGGATCGAGCTGGCTCTGGTGGTTGAAGACGAACACCGCCGGACGCTGTGCAAACGCGTTGGACTCACCGTGCACGCGCACGTCGATGCCGGCCAGCGCGAGGGAGACGTCCGAGCCGATCCCGAACATCGAATCCAGCGCGACCTTCTTGCTCCGGTTCACGAGGCCGAGCCCGATGCCGGTCCACACCGATCCGAACAGGCCGCCGTAGGCCGCGGCGGTACGGACCAGTTCCTTGACGCCGGGTGTGCCGCGCGGACGGAACTGCAGGATCGGCCACTCGCGTTCGAGGGCGATCTTCGTGAGGGTGCTGTCCGGGTTCGTGGGAGTCGGATTGCCCATCGTGGCAAGGAAATCGACGTCCTCGCCGCCGTTCGAGTAGGTGTAGCTCGCGGCGCGGTCGATGTCGTATTCCTCCGCGAATGCGATCGCGGCGGCCGCTTTCCCGCTGCGCCACAGTGACTTTCCGTCGACCTTGCCGGTCAGTACCCCGTCCTTGACCTCGAGCGGCGTGAACAGGATGTGCTCGACACCGAGCGCGTCCGCCGACGCCTGGATCTGGTAGCGCGACGCCGACGAAGCGATCACGACCGTGTGCCCTGCCTCCTGGTGTGCCCGGATCAGTTGCCACGCTTCGGGATAGATGTGTCCGGCGATCGTCGACGCGAACAGCCGCTGCCCGATCTCGTACAGCTCGTCCTCGGTGTGCCCGCCCCACGCCTTGAACGCGATCGCCACGAACCGTTCGAAATCGGCTTCGCTGTCGGTTCCACGCAATCCGTTGAGCATCGTCCCGGCCAGTTCCGCGGCGCTGACCTTCCCGGCGAGCAACCGGTCCCGGAAGAAGTGCAGTCCCGAGAAACCGTGCACGATGGTGCCGTCGAAATCGAAGAGCGCTGCGACCTGCGGTCCCTGCGGCCCCGATCGGACCCGATCCAGTGCCTGCTCGATGTTCACCGATCCGCCTTCCTGTTCGACACGTCGAGGGACTCCGCGAGCTGGACTCGCTCACCGACCGCGAGAAGATCCTCGGCGAACGCGCGGCGCCGCTCGCGGATCTCCTCGCCGCCGATCTCGAGCAGACCACGATTGCCCGCAAGTTGCAGCGCGGTCGCGAACAACTCCGACGATACCGATTCCGGTCCGTACAACCGGCCCTGCAGCAGCATCTGGGTGCCCACCGCCACGCACTCGTCGAGGAACGCCTTGCGGTCCAGCTTCAGCGTCGGGTCGCGCAGCGCCAACCGCTCGGCGACCACGAGCTGGGCGTCGAAGAACGACCGCAGCGTGCGGTGCACCATGAAGAACCCGGTCTCGATGAGAGCGGTCAGCGCGTCCTGCGCGGATCCGGGCAGCTCGTCGCTCCAATCGGCGACCAGCAGCGCCAGCTCCTCCCGCATCTGGGCTTCGAAGGTGTCGCGATCCGGGAAGAAGAACTCGAACTTGAGCAGATCGCGCAGTTTCTTCGCTTCCTCCCAGGCGGAGGTGACGGGGTTTTCGCCCGGATTCCGGTGCGCATAGAGGATCGCCAGCTCGAGGATCGATCGGTTGACGAACCAGTGCACGCCGCTGTTGCGGTAGAACGCGGCGACCAGGTGCTGGCCGGGCTGGATCGAATAGACCGGTTCCTCCCCGCCGGCATAGGTGGTGACCACTCCCGCGTCGGTGAGCGAGCCCAGCACCCTCGCGAGCCCGCCCTCGACGTCCAGGACGGACAGTTCACCCTGAGGCACGCCACGGGCCTCGATGTAGCGGCGCACCGGGGCGATCACCGCCCGCACCTCCTCCAGCGTCAGCGCCCGGTCACGCACCCCCAGCAGCGCGAGGGTCACCAGGCAGTTCACCGTGATCGGGGTGGCCCAGTTGATGCCGACCGCGACCTCGAACGCGACCTTCTGCAGCGCCTTCCGGGTCCGATCCAGATGCTCGGTCTCGTCCCGGGCGGGCTCGGACAGCGCGGGGTCGCCACCGGAGGTCAGGAGTTCGCGCATCGACAGGGGCGCCCCGAACCGGACGTACACGTTGCCGGCGCTGCGCCGCTGGCTGCGTGCGTACCGGGCCAGCCAGGTCAGGCCCTCCGGCTTCTTCGTCGCACCGGTCTGCTCGGCGGCGACGGCGGCCACCTCGGCGAGTCCCTCGTAGGTGATCGACACCGGCACCAGCGCCGCGTCCTCGACACGGCCGGTCCGGATCGCGTTGGCCACGTAGTTGAGGAGCCCGTACCTGGGCGCACGCAGTTTGCCCGTGCGGGTGCGCCCGCCCTCGAAGTACCACTCCAGGTTGAAGCGTTTCGTCAGCAGATACGCGAAGTACTCCTCGAGTGCCGCCTTGTAGACGGCGTCGTCACCGAAGCTGCGGCGGATGAACACGGTGCCGGTGCGACGTGCGATCGGGCCGATCGGCCAGAACGTCAGATTCGCGCCGCCCATGAGGTGATTCCGCGGGAACTCGTTGTTGGCGAGGATGTCCCCGAGCACGAACGCATCGGCGTACGAGCGGTGCGAGGGCAGGAACACCAGCGGTCGCCTCCGGTTGAGCTCACGCAGCGCCCGCAGTCCCGACTCGTCTGCCCGCACACTCCACGCCGACGAGTGCAGCGGGCGCATCGCCTGCGTGAACAGGTCGGTGACCAGGCGGGACTGCACGGCGACGAGTTCGCCGAGCACGGCACGGGCACGCGAGTCGACTTCCTCGCGGGAGAGGTTGTGCTCGTCGGCGATCGCCGCGAGCCTGCGGCGGAACGACCCGGAATCCATGATCTGCTCGGCCACGAGACGCGGCACCTTGTAGCGGTCGCCGATGACGGCCCGCTCGGCGCGTTCGAGCGCGACCACCGCGCGCCGGGTGATGTACCGCGCGAGCGAGTCCGGTGCCGGATCACCGTCCTCCGCGTGCAGCGCCGAACGCAGGTCGCTCAGCCGTGCCGGTTCGGCCACGACGATCCGGTGCCGGTCGGAGGACCGGCCGACGAGCCACTGCTGGATCAATCGGTTCGGGTTGCGCGGATTGGTCAGCGCCAGGATGTCGGAGAACCGCACCCGGCGGGCACCGTCGCGGGCGGCAGGCAACCACACCACCCTCACCGGCACGATGAGCGGATCGTCGGTGCGCGGGACGAGTTCGGTGGCCAGGATCCGGGAGTCGAGATCGACGACCGCGGGGGTGTCCGACGAGTACTCGGCGGGCAGGCCGCCCGAGCGTATCCAGCGGGTGATCAGATCCCGTTCGATCGACGTGGTGGCCGCGGCGACCACCACGGTCGGTCCGCGCGACGACCCGGAGCCGGATGTCCCGGTGCCCGTTGTCCCGGCACCCGATGTAGCCGCACCCGATGTCCCCGAGCCTCGATGCTCGTTCACGATCATGCCTCCCCGTCTGCGGTACCGCCCCACACAGCAAACTACCGCGTGAACAGGGCTCTGCTCGGTACAACGACACGACGGAGCCGCTGCTCTGGCGTCGCCGGGCGAACGGGTGCACGCTGAGGCAAGGTTGACCACGACGCGCTTCCACAGCGGAGGTGGCCCGTCGGGAACGGAGGGAAGACGGTGTCCGAGACCGGCCCGTACGCGCAGATCCGGGAGACCCACACGTCGGTGGTGTTCTTCGTCGGTGATCGGGTGCACAAGATGAAGAAGCCGCTCGACCTCGGTTTCCTCGACAACCGCACCCGCGCGGCGCGCGAGAGCGTGTGCCACCGCGAGGTCGATCTGAACCGGCGGCTGGCGCCCGACGTGTATCTGGGGGTCGCCGACGTCCACGGCCCCGACGGGCAGGTCTGCGAGCATCTCGTCGAGATGCGGAGACTGCCGGACGAGCGCCGGCTGGCCGCACTCGTCGCCCGCGGGGAGAACATCGACACGGTCGTCGAACAGGTGGCCCGGCAGGTCGCCGGGCTGCACGCCGCGTCGCCGCGGGATCCGGCCATCGACCGGTGCGCGACCGTGGATTTCCTGACGGACCTGTGGCGCCAGAGCCTCGACCATCTCGAGCGGCTTCCGGTCGGGATCGACGCCGCCGGGCTGCTCGCGCGGATCCGCACCTCCGCGAACCGTTATCTCGAGGGGCGGGCGCCGCTGTTCGCGGAGCGCATCGCCGACGGCCGTGCCGTGGACGGGCACGGGGACATGCTCGCCGACGACATCTTCTGCCTCGACGACGGTCCCCGGATCATCGACTGTCTCGAGTTCGACGACGAACTGCGTTACGGCGACGGTGCACTCGACATCGCGTTCCTCGCGATGGACCTCGAACGGCTCGGCGCCCGCGAGGCCGCACACCGGCTGCTGAGCGCGTATGCGGAGTTCTCCGGGGACGCGTGTCCGGCCTCGCTGATGCACCACTACATCGCCTATCGGGCGCTGGTGCGGGCCAAGGTCACCGCCCTGCGGCACGATCAGGGAGACGCGGCGTCCCGGGAGGTGTCGCTCGGGCTGCTCGATCAGGTGTCCCGCAATCTCGACCGCGCACGGGTCCGGCTCGTTCTCGTCGGCGGCCTGTCCGCGACCGGCAAGACCACCGTGTCGCGGTTGATCGGGACACATCTCGACGCGGTGGTGTTGCGCAGCGACGTGATCCGCAAGGAACTCGCGGGTCTCGATCCGGTCACCGACGCGACCGCCGACGTCGATTCCGGGTTGTACACGCGGGAACACACCGACGCGACGTACGCCGAAATGCTGCGCCGCGTGCGGATCGCGCTGTCGCTCGGCACGTCCGTGGTGCTCGACGCGACCTGGCTCGCCGAGTCGCGGCGTGTCGAGGCGCGGCGGCTCGCGGACGAGGCGAGCGCCGACGTGATCGAGATCGAATGCTGTGCCGATCCGGCAGTTCTGTTGCGCCGCATCATTTCCCGGCGCGAGCAGGGTGGCGACGCCTCCGATGCGACACCGGCGGTGCTCGACGAGCAGTTGCACCGCCGAGAGGAGTGGCCGTCGGCGCAGGTCATAGACACGACAGACGGCACACTGCCCGACAGCGAACACCTCGAGCGTATGGTCGGTCCGGGCCCCTGGTGACCGGGTGAGGACAGCCTCGCATTGCTACCGCGTTGTGTCGCAACGATCTAGCCTGACGAAGTGTCGACCCGCGAATCCACCGAACGTCCCGTCAACGAACCTCACGGAACCGGTACCGCCGCGAAGCTGAACTGGCTGCGCGCGGGGGTCATGGGCGCCAACGACGGTATCGTCTCCACGGCCGGTCTCGTCGTGGGTGTCGCGGCCGCGACCACCGAGGTGCCGGCGATCCTCACCGCCGGTTTCGCGGGTCTGTCGGCGGGTGCCGTATCGATGGCGCTCGGCGAATACGTCTCGGTCAGTGCGCAACGCGACACCGAGCGGGCAATGCTGCGCATCGAACGACGAGAGCTCGAGCAGATGCCGGAAGCGGAACTCGAGGAGCTGACCGGGCTGCTGCAGGCCAAGGGCCTCGAACCGGACACCGCGCGCGCGGCGGCGAAGGAACTGACCGAACGCAACGCGCTGGCCGCGCACGCGGAGGTCGAATTGGGAATCCATCCGGACGAGCTGGCGAATCCGTGGGCGGCGGCGCTGTCGTCGGCGGTGTCGTTCATCGTCGGCGCGCTCGTGCCGCTACTGGTGGTGGTGCTGCCGCCGGAGCATCTGCGCGTCCCGATCACGTTCGTGGCGGTGCTCGTGGCGCTGGCACTCACCGGCACCATCAGCGCGAGCCTCGGGGGTGCCCGGCGAGTGCGGGCAGTGGTGCGGGTCGTGATCGGCGGGGCGATCGCGATGGCCGTGACGTTCGCGGTCGGTTACCTGTTCGGCACCACGGCGGGCTGACGAGGGTTCGCCGCCCGCCGCGGTGCCGAAGGAGACGGTGCCGCGATCGGGGCTCTACTTGCTGCGGGCGATCAGGACCGGGCAGGGGGCGTTGTGCACCAGGTTCTGGCTGGTGGAGCCGAGCAGGGCTGCGGCGATCTGGCCGCGGCCGTGGCTGCCGACGACGACGAGCTGTGCGTCGTCGAGCTGGCCCAGCAGAACCTTCGCGGCCGGTCCGCGTTCGACGACGCGACGCACCTCGACATCGGGGAACTCGTCCTGCTTGCCGGCGAGCGCTTCCGCGAACACCGCGGTTTCCGCTTCCTGGACCGCGTCCCAGTCCACGAGCGTGGCGGTCGCGCCGGTGCCGAGCGCCGCGTCGCCGATCCACGAGTGCGCCGCGACGAGCGGAACGCCGAGGGTGTCCGCCAGCGTGAAGGCGTACGACACTGCGGCCCTGGACAGTTCGCTGCCGTCGACACCGACGACGATCGGCTTGTCGTTCGGCAGCGGATTCTCGGCGTCGCCGCGCCACACCACGACCGGGCACGGTGCGTTGTTGGCGACGCGCAGCACGGTGGAGCCGAGCAGGAAGTTCTCGATGGCTCCCGCGCCGGTCGCGCCGACCACGACGACGCGGGCGTCGTCGGCTGCCTCGAGCAATGCGTTGGTGGCGGGGCCGGGGCCGATGTAGCTCTCGACGGTGAGGCCGGGCTGTTCGGCGCGGATCAGGTCGCTGACGTCGGCGAGCAGTTTCTCGCCGTCGGCCTTGAGCTGCTCGTACATCTGGGACTGGATGAGCACCGCGGACTCGCTGTAGAAGATGCCCTCGCTGGGGAGCGCGTGGACGAGGCGCAGCGGAAGTTCCAGCCGGGCGGCGAGGGCGGCAGCCCATCGGGCAGCGGCAGTGGCGGTGGCGGATCCGTCCAGACCCGCGACGACGGCCTTGGTCACGTGCGTGCTCATCGTTGAGCCTCCATTCTCGTGAGGGACTGCAGGTCGAGACTATCCGCTGGCGCGGCAGGTGAGGGTGGCGTCGTGCTGTGGTCTACGGCACGAGCACCGCCGCCCCCGCGAATCGGCCCTCGGACAGGTCTTCGAGTGCCCGGTCGGCCCCGTCCAGCGGGTACCGCGTCGTCGTGACGTGCAACCGGTGTTCGCCCGCGAACGTGAGGAATTCGTGTGCGTCACGGCGCGTGTTGGCGGTGACGCTGCGAACCGTTCGCTCCCGGAACAGGTGTCGCTGGTAGTTCAGGGTGGGAACGTCGGTGAGGTGGATGCCGGCGAGGGCGAGTGTTCCACCGGCGTCGAGGGCTTCGAGGGCGGTCGGCACCAGTTCCCCGGCCGGGGCGAACAGGATCGCCGAGTCGAGAGGTTCCGGAGGTGTGTCGTAGGCGCCCTGCGCGGAGGATGCGCCGAGGTCGAGTGCCAGCCGCTGGGCGTCGTCGCCGCGGGTCATCACGTGCACCCGAATGCCTTGTGCGAGCGCGACCTGAGCCGTCAGGTGTGCGCTCCCGCCGAAGCCGTAGAGGCCGAGCGTGCCGCCGGGCGGAACCTGTGCGCGCAACAGGGCGCGATAGCCGATGATGCCCGCGCACAGCAGCGGTGCGAGCGTCTGCGGGTCGTACCCGGACGGAAGCGGTAAAGCGAAATCTGCTGGAACGGTTGCGAATTCGGAGTAACCACCGTCGGCGTCCCAGCCGGTGTAGGTGGACTGCGGGCACAGGTTCTCGTCGCCGCGCAGGCAGTACCGGCACTGTCCGCACGTGCTGCGCAGCCACGGAATCCCCACCCGGTCACCGATCGCATGTGTTCCGAGGTCACCGCCGATCACCTCGGCGACCACTTCGTGCCCGGGAACCACATGCTGCCGATGCACCGGCAGATCCCCCTCGGCGACGTGCAGATCGGTGCGGCACACGCCGCACGCGAGCACCCGCACGAGCAGTTCGCCGTCGCCCGGTTCGGGTACCGGTTCGCGCACCGCGCGCAGGGGACCCCCGGCGATGGGTCCCGGTGTCTGTACCCGCCACGCCCGCATCGTCTGTCCGGTGTTCATGTCCCTCCCGGATGGTTCACTTCCACAACGGCTTCGCCGCGCGCAGTGCTTCCTTCCACGCGTCGTCGAGGTGCACCGCTTGGGCTTCGCCCAGCAGAGCCTCACGGTGGTACGCGATGCCGAGGCCGAAGCTGGACTCGGCGGCGTGTCCCTGCTCGGAGACGATGTCGAGCAGGTGTTCGCGCGCGACCACCGAATCCTGGAATTCGCCGAGGAGATCCTGGAACGCGTCGAAGTGATCGAGTGCCTTGCCCGCACGCTTGGGATGCAGAGGACGGATCACCTCGATCGCGTAGCGCATCCGTTTGGCGCCCTTGCGCGCCCGGTGCATCCGGGCGTCGCGCTCCTCGGGTGTGTCGGCACGACCGACGGCACGGACCCGCTTCGAGACCTTGCCCGCGAGCTGTTCGAGCGAACCCGTCAGGTCACCGGCCTTGGCCTTGCGGACCTTGCGGGACGTCTGCGGTGCGGTCGCCAGTCCTGCGATCAAGGCGTCGAGTGCGAGCAGCATCTGCAGGTAACGATCGGAATCGAGGGCCGCGACCGCCTCGATTCCCGCGATCTCCGACTGTCTCGAGAAGTACTCGTCGATGCGGGCCTTGGCGGGTTCCCGGTGCGATTCCACCGGGATCTCGGCGACCCGGTCGAGCAACCGCTCCCACTGCACCTCGAGGTCACGGGACGGGCTGAGGCGGCGGCCGAGCCACCGCAGTTCGTCGACCACCGACTCGTCGAGGCCGAGGTCGCCGGCGTAGGTCTGCAGGGCGCTGCGCGCGCGGCGTGCGGCCTTGCGCATGCTGTGCACCGAGTCGGGGGCCGCGCGCCGCACCGCGATGTCGGTGAGCTCGACTTCGCGCAATTCGGTGGCCAGATAGTCGCGCAGGTACCCGGCCGGGCCACCCACCTTCGGTTCGTCGGGAATCAGATCGCCGAGAACCCGGTGCAGTTTGGACGGGCTCGGCGAGCGCTCGATGCCCTCCGCGGTGAGCCGGTCGTCGACGGCGTCGAGCAGGCTCGCACCGCCTTGCCCGGCGCCGTTGCGCCCGAGTTCGACTTCGATCTCGCGCCACTGCACCTCGGCGTCGTCGGCTCCGCGGACCGCGACGACATCGTCGACGACGATCTCGGCGAGCACCGTCTCGCCGGGTCCCATCGCGCGGATGCGCCGGCGGGAGGTGGTGAGCAGGGCGGCGAGTTCGACGGGTCGATCGCGCCGCACGCCGCGCAGCAGGCCGAGCAGTTCCGCCGGTGGTGTGCCGGTGTCGTCGCCGAGCGGGAAACGCAGTTCGGTTCGGGTGTCGAGGCCCGAGGGCAGTTTCAGATGCCAGCCGGCGTCGTCGCCGCCCTCGCGCCGGCGCAGGGTGATCCCGGCGCGGAGCAGCCGCAGATCCCGGGTGTCGTAGTACTGCGCGGCCAGCTCGATGCGTTCGTCGGTGAGAGTCTCGACGCCCGGCAATCCGGACAGGTCGGGAAGAGTCAGATCCGTGTCGGCGGTGTACTTGCGTTCGGTTTCCTCCACCGACTCGATCCCAGACGGGTTCGTGGTCGCCACCCGGTCCTCCCATTCGCTGCGGGCTTCGCTGCCGGGATCGGCAGCTCTGCCGCCCACATTGCCACCGTATGTGGGGAATGTCCCGAACGGAACGCCTATTTCGTGTCGCAGGCCCGTTGTGTAGAGACTTTGGACCCTGTTTTGCGATGAGATGGCATGGTGATCATGGAAGGACGCGGGTGCTCTGGAGGCTTGGATGAGAATTCTGGTGTCGGCGGCGAGCAGACACGGTTCGACCGCGGAGATAGCCACAGCACTCGGAGCGGCCCTGCGCGACCGCGGTGCGCTGGTCGATGTCGTCGAACCACACGACGTGCGCGACATCTCGGGTTACGACGCGGTGGTGATCGGTAGCGCCGTCTACCGCGGGCGCTGGCTGCGCCCGGCCAAGGACTTCGTCGACGCGCACGCCGAAGAGCTACGTCGGCGGGCGGTGTTCCTCTTCTCGTCCGGACCGATCGCGGATCAGGACCGGCCGGTCAACAGCCCGTACGACGTGTTCACCGTCCGTCACCGCACGGGTGCACGCGAACATCGCATGTTCGCCGGGAAACTCGACCCCGAGGGGCTGAGCGTCGGCGAACGGATGCACGTGCGGATGTCCGGCGGCAGGGTCGGCGACTTCCGGGACTGGGACGCCGTCGGCGGATGGGCGGGCACGATCGTCGACGCCGTATCCGACGACAAGCCGATGTCCGACGACAAGCCGGTGTCCGACAACGAGCCGGTGTCCGACAACGAGCCGGTGTCCGACAACGAGTCGGCGTCCGGGGACGAGCAGGGACCCGACGTCGAGACGTCACCCGGCCCGGCGGCCGGGAGCGACGTCGTATCGGAGGCGGCAGGCTCGTCCACCGTCGACTCCGGCACCGTCGACTCCGTCGACACCAGGGGCGGGCGGGGCGCCGGGCCGGGGCGTTGACGGGCAGGTCAACCTGCGGGGTTCCGGTAGTGCTCGGCGAGTTCGGCCGCGCGATCCCACGGTGACCAGTCGATCGGGCGCCCCTCCAGTTGCGCTTCGAGGACCTCGAAGCCGGCGTGCCATCCGGCTCCGTGCGCGTAGGCGTCTTCCTCGTCGTCGGTGGTGTGGGTCAGCGTCAGGTAGCAACCGCCGCTGCCGTCCGGGACCAGTTCCCAGTGCAGGACGTCCGCGTCCCACATGAACTCGAGGACCCGTGCCGGGCGGACCGCGATCACAGTTCCCTGGGTGGTGTGGTCGGCGGGAACCGCGAATCGGCGGACCTGCTCATCGGTCGCGGAGAACTGCAGTTGGGCCCCGGGTTCGAGAACCAGATTCACCCGGGCCGGGAACCACGTGGCGAGTAGATCCGGGTCGGTGATCGCACGCCAGACCTGTTCCGGCGGTTGGGGGAACGCGCGTTCGAAACGCAGGGCCACCCGGCCGTCGTAGGTACGGGAAACGGTGCCGATATCCATGGGATCCTCCAAGACATGAGCCCGTGTCATCAGCGGGGTCCTGGTGTGCTGTCCCTCTATGCTGCCAGGTTTCGTCGGCTCGCGAAGTATCTCCGGCTACCCGAAAATGGATCGTCGAATTCGATCTTGCGCGCCAGCAACCGCAATGGTTGTGAAAAGTCTTGTGGCGCAACGTTTTGTACCTTCGGATACAGCGGATCGCCGAGGATGGGAATTCCGAGCGAATTCATGTGCACGCGCAGCTGGTGGGTCTTTCCGGTCCGCGGCAGCAGTCGATAGCGGGCGATCGCGCCGTCGGAGTCGAGCAGTTCGACGCGGCTGATCGCGTTGATCTCGCCGGGTACCTCCCGCGCCTGCAGCACCCCGGGGCGCTTCTCGATCCGGCTGCGGACCTCCCGCGGGAACGTGAGGCCGTCGGTGAAGGGGGCGAGCGCCTCGTATTCCTTGTGCATGCGTTGCTCCGCGAACAACGACTGGTAGGCCCGCCGCGCCCCGGCATGGACGGTGAACACCAGCACGCCGGCGGTGAGGCGGTCCAGCCGGTGAGCGGGACTCAGTTCCGGCAGATCCAGTTCCCGCCGCAGCCGCACCAGCGCGGTCTCGGTGACCCACCCGCCGCGCGGCATGGTCGCCAGAAAATGCGGTTTGTCCACTACGAGCAGATGCTCGTCGCGGTGCAGGACGTCGACGGTGAAGGGCACCGGCACCTCGGGCGGCGGGTCGCGGTACAGGAACACGAACTCGCGCGGAGCGAACGGGGAGAGGTCGGTGATCGCGGTGCCGTCACCGGTCACCACCTCGCCGAGCGCGACCTTCTCGCGCAGGCGCGCGGCATCGTGCGGAAACCGTGCCAGCAGGTACTCCAGCACCGTCGTCCATTCCCCGGCGTCGGGCAGGCGCAGCCGGGACGGGTTCAGGCCGTCGCGGACGGGGAGCGGGGCGATGGGCACATCGCCACGGTAGTGGCCCTGCCGGTGCCGGTCGCCGAGAGCGGCGGACGATCGGGTCCCAACTGCGACATTTCGGTTTCCCGCGGGTCACGGATCGGTACTGAGCGAGAGGAATGGAGACCGTGACGATACGCTGAGACGCCGGTAACAGATATGTAAGAGTGACCGACAGACATCCAGGCGCCTCTACCGGGGGGCGCCGTGGCCTGCCGCTGTGACGCGAGTGTGGCCGGTGTCCGCTACGGGACACACAGACACACAGGGGAGCTTGGTGTGACAACTTCTTCGATGACCACGAGGCGGCCGAGGGGGGTGCGCGCGCTGGTCCGGATGCTGGTGGCGGCCGTCATCCTGCCGCTCGCCCTTGCGTTCGTCGGCGTCGGGACGGCCTCCGCCGACCCGTACAGCCGCTTCACCGAGGACTGGGTACCCGCGCCCGGGGGCGTCGGACAGATCAAGGTCCGCATCTGGTTCGCGAACAACGGCAGCAACAAGGCCGTCTACCTGCTCGACGGCCTCCGCGCCACCGACGACGTCAGCGGCTGGGAGCACGAGACCAACGCCGCCTGGCTGGCCGACAACGGCATCAACGTCGTCATGCCGGTCGGTGGCCAGTCCAGCTTCTACGCCGACTGGTACAGCCCCAGCAACCTCAACGGGCAGCCCTACACGTACAAGTGGGAGAGCTTCCTCACCCAGAACCTGCCCGACCACCTGTCGCGGTACGGCATCAGCCGCAGCAGCAACGCGGTCGTCGGCCTGTCGATGGGCGGCAACGCGGCGCTGATCCTCGCCGCCTACCACCGCGACCAGTTCACCTTCGCCGGGTCGATGTCCGGCTACCTGAACCTCTCGGCGCCCGGCATGCGCGAGGCGATCCGGGTCGCGATGCTCGACGCCGGCGGCTACAACGCCGACGCGATGTGGGGACCGCCGTGGAACCCCGCGTGGCTGCGTCACGACCCGTTCGTCGCCGCACCGCAGTTGCGCGGCCTGCCGATGTGGATCTCCGCGGCCGGCGGCGTCCCCGGCGAGCACGACAATCCGAACTCCCTGATCGGGGTGTTCAACACGGGCAATGCGATGGGTCTCGAGACTCTGGCGCGCGCCCAGAACCGGGCCTTCCAGGTTCGTCTCGCGACCCTGGGTATCGACACGGCGCACTTCTCGTTCCCGATCCAGGGCACCCATACGTGGGGTTACTGGCAGGACGAGCTGTGGGCGATGCTGCCGATGATGAAGAACGCGATTGGCGCCTGAGGTTCCGTCGCTGCGTGGCCGCACCTTCGTGGTGACCGGGGCCACCAGCGGCGTGGGGGAGGCCACCGCCCGGGCACTCGGGGCGGCAGGGGGGCAGGTGGTGCTCGCCGGCCGCAACGTGGCGAAAGGGCAGGAGATCGCCGGACAGATCGGGCCGCACGCATCGGTGCGGCGGCTCGATCTGTCCGACCTCGCGTCGGTACGCGAATTCGCCGCCGGCATCGGCGAGACACACGACAAGATCGATGTGCTCGTCAACAACGCCGGGGTGATGGCGGTGCCCCTGGAGCGGACCGCCGACGGCTTCGAGATGCAGGTGGGCACGAATCACTTCGGACACTTCGCGCTGACCGGGCTGCTGCTCGGCCGGATCACCGACCGGGTCGTGACGGTCTCGAGTGCCGCCCACCGCCTCGGACGCGTCGATCTCGACGACCTGAACTGGGAGCGCCGCCCGTACAGCCGCTCCGGCGGCTACGCGCAGTCGAAGCTCGCGAACCTGCTGTTCAGCTTCGAGCTGGAACGACGGCTCGCGGCGAGCGGTTCGCCGGTGCGCGCGATCGCCGCGCATCCGGGCTATGCGGCCACCGAGGTCGGCAGCAACACCGGCACCTGGTTCGATCGCCTCTTCGGTTTCGGCAAGAAGTTCCTGCAGCGCACCCCGGCGCAGGGCGCCGAATCGGTCGTGTACGCCGCGACCCGGCCGGAGTTGCGTGGCGGGTACGTCGGCCCGGACGGGTTCCTCGGGTTGTACGGGTCGCCGCACGTCGCGTCGGCGTCGTCCCGGGCCCGCGACCCGGAGACCGCGCGCCGGCTGTGGGAGCTGTCCGAACAGCTGACCGGGGTCCGCTTCGAGCTCTGATCGGCACCATTGCAACGTGCGAAATCGGCGATGCGGTCGTTCCCGGAAACTCCGGAACGACCGCATCGCCGCATTCACGTGCCCTATCGCTTCCCGCCGGGGTTCCTGACGAGCTTCTTGTTGGCGAATTCGGCGAATCCGAACCGGGCCAGCTCACGGCCGAAGCCGGAACGCTTGACCCCGCCGAACGGGAGATCCGGTGAACTCTTGCTGGTGCTGTTGATCCACACCATCCCGGTTTCGAGTTCGCTCGCCACGCGGTCCGCCTTCTCCGGGTCCGCCGTGAACACACTCGATGCGAGACCGAACGGCGAATCGTTGGCGGCCTCGATCGCGGCGTCGAGGGAACCGACGCGGTGGACGACTGCGACCGGCCCGAACAGCTCCTCGTAGTACGCGCGCATCCCGGGTGCGACATCGACCAGGACCGTCGGCGGATAGTACGCACCGTCCCCGTCCGGACGCTCGCCGCCGGTCAGTGCCCGAGCACCGTTCGAGAGCGCGTCCTGCACGAGTTCGTCGAGATCGTCGACCGCCGAACGGGACGACAGCGGGCCGAGTTTCGTCCCGGGATCCGCCGGGTCGCCGGGCTGCCAATCGGCCAGTGCGGCAAGGAATTTCTGCACGAACTCGTCGTAGATCGGCTCCTCCACGAAGAACCGTTTCGACGCCGTGCACGCCTGCCCGCCGTTTGCGAACCGGCCGACTGCGGCTGCAGCGGCGGCCGCATCGATGTCCGCATCGCGCAGCACGATGAAAGGATCCGAACCCCCGAGCTCGAGCACGCACTTCTTCATGTGCCGACCCGCAACCTCACCCACGGCGGAGCCGGCCTTCTCGGATCCGGTCAGCGAGACACCCTGGACCCGCGGATCGGCGATCGCCTCCGCGACCTGAGCGGACGAGACGAACGCATTGGCGTACACGCCCTCCGGCAGACCGGCCTCGGCGAAGACGCGTTCGATCGCCAGCGCGGACTGCGGGCAGTTACGCGCGTGCTTGAGAACGATCGTATTGCCCAGCGCGAGATTCGGCGCAGCGAACCGAGCCACCTGGTAATAGGGGTAGTTCCACGGCATCACGCCGACCAGCGGCCCGATCGGTTCCGTGCGAACCACCGCCGAGCCGGAGCCCGCGATGTCGAGAGGTTCGTCGGCCATGAACTCCTCGGCGTGGTCGGCGTAGTACCGATAGATGGAGGCGACCAAGGCGACCTCGCCCTTGGCCTGCGTGATCGGCTTGCCCATCTCGATGGTGAGAAGGCGGGCCAGCTCGTCGGCTCGCTCCTGGTAGATCTCGGCGACGCGAGCCAGGACGGCGCGCCGCTTCTCGAGAGGCGTGGCGCGCCACTCGCGGTAGGCGGCGGCACTGCGTGCGACGAGATCCTTCAGCTCGGCATCCGAGATCTCCGGGTACTGCGCGAGCCGTTCCCCGGTGGCGGGGTCGATGGTGGTGTAGACACCCATGGTTTCTCCTGCTGATCGACGGTGCGGAGCGCTCCGCGCGGGTTCCGGGGGAGACCCGTCACCTGCGGCGGTACCAGGCGGCGAGCTTCGCGAGCTCGGCGTCGACGAGAGCGGAGCGACCGGCCAGGAACGGATACACGTGCTGCTGTCCCTCCCCGATGGACAGGGTCACGTCGACACCGGCGGACTCGGCACGCTCCTGGAGACGGGTCGCGTTGTCGAGGAGCGACTCGACGCTGCCGGCCGTGACGAACAGCCGGGGGAATCCCGTGAAGTCGGCGTACAGCGGGTTCGCCAGGGGCGTGGTGGGATCGATCGTGTCGCCGAGAACACCGGCGATCATGCCTGCGAGCAGCTCCGGCGTGATGAGAGCGTCGGTGGCGTCGTTGGTGACGAGGGTTTCGCCCTTGTTCTCCATGTCGAGCCACGGCGAGAAGGCGATGACCGACCCCGGGCCCTGCTTACCCTGCTGCAGGAGCGCGAGCGCGATGGAGATCGCGAGGTTGCCACCGGCCGAATCACCGATCGTGGTGACGTCCTGCGGGGCGATCCCGTCCGCGACCAGCGCGTCGAAGACCGCGACACCGTCCTCGATCTGCGCGGGATGCCCGAACTCGGGGGCCCGGCGGTAGTCGAGGACGAAGCTGACGACACCGAGAGCCTTGGCGACGTGACCTGCGAGTTTGCGGTGGCTGGACGCCGACCCGACAGCGAAGCCGCCGCCGTGCGTGTAGAGCAGGACCTTGGATGCGTCCGCGCCCTGCGGCAGGCACCAGATGCCGGGAACGCCACCGACGGTGTCCTCGCGGTAGGTCACGCCCTCGGGTTCGACGGTCGGCTGGTGCCACTCGTCGAAGAGGGAACGCAGCAGACGCACCGACAGCTCCGGGTTGGCCGCCATGATCTCCGACCAATCGGCGTAGAGGTCGCGCAGCACGTCCCGGTCCTCGACGCTGCCCGCTGCGATCCCGGTCTGTTCGGAAACATTGCTGGTCATGGAACTTCCTTCTGTGAGTATCGGAGTTTTCCCGGTGCAGGGACGAACGACGTCACCTACCGGTGTGGTCTTCGGTCGCGGCGACCTCGGGTGTGATGGTCGACACGACTCCGTGCTTCCCACGCTAGAGAGGCGTCCCGCACCACAGCTGTTCCGATTTGAAACAGTCGGACTGCGGGCCCGATCGATACTGTGCGAGTACTCGATAAACGAGATGTTCGGTATCGGATGCACGTCTACGCGGTGGTGCATCGTCGAGCAATCTGCCGATCGCCACATCGAACGGAGCCCATCCCCATGCACGTCTTCGCCGTCATGCCCGACGACCCCACGATTCACGACCTCGAGGTGCCCACTCCGGATCCCGAGGGCAAGCAGGTGCTGCTGAAGGTCCTCCGGGCCGGCGTCTGCCACACCGACACCCACCTGCGAGCCGGTGGGTACGACCTCGGCAGCCGCGGAAAGATGAGCCTGAAGGAACGCGGCATCGAATACCCCATGGTGCTCGGCCACGAAGTGGTCGGAGTCGTCGAGAAGGTGGGCGACGAAGTCGGGTCGGTGCAAGTGGGCGATGTGCGCCTGATCTACCCGTGGATCGGCTGCGGCGCCTGCCGTCAGTGCCGTGAAGGTCACGACAATCGTTGTGCCGCAGGGAAAAACCTGGGTGTCGCCCGGCACGGCGGATACGCCGAGAGCATCCTCGTGCCCGACGAGAAGTACCTCGTGGACATCGACGGTCTCGATCCGAGCTGGGCCGCCACCATGGCGTGCTCCGGCCTGACCGCCTACAGCGCCGTGGACAAGATCCTTCCGCTCGATCCCGACGAACCCGTGGTGATCTTCGGAGCCGGAGGACTCGGCCTGACGGCCATCGCGATCCTGCGGTCGCGCGGACACCGCAACATCTGCGCCGTCGACGTCGCCGACCGGAATCTCGAGTCCGCCCGCGCCATGGGGGCCACCAACACGTTCAATCCGGGAACGGGCGATGCCGCGGCGCTTCGCGAGGCAATCGGTGCGCCGGCCGGGGCGGTCGTGGACTTCGTCAACAACGGTGCCACGGCCACCTCGGCATTCGAGATCCTGGTCAAGGGCGGAATCATGGTTCAGGTCGGGCTCTTCGGCGGCGAGGTCACCGTCCCGACCGCGCTGCTGGCACTCCGCATGATCCGCATCGAGGGAAGTTTCGTAGGAACTCTCGCGCAGATGAAGGAACTCGTGCGATTGGCGCAACGCGGGGAGGTTCCCACCATCCCCGTCGTCGAACGGCCGCTGACGGCAACCGAGGTGTCCGGTGCCCTGGACGATCTCACCGCGGGGGCAGTCACTGGACGCATCGTCCTGAGGGCCTGACAATGGAGTGATGCCAGTGGAAGGGCCGCGGCGCCAGGACGAGGTGAGGAACGCCCGCGAGCGCATGCTCGAGGAGGGCCTCCTCCGGGCCTCTGTGCCGGAATCCCTTGTTGCGGCGGAGATCGAGCAGAGCTGGCGTCGCTCCATCTCGAACCGGGTCGACCCCGGAGCCGAACCGCTCGTGCTCGGAGAGATCGACCCGGACAGCGCGATTCTGCGCGCGGCAGGTCGCGTCCTGGACCAGTGGCAGAACAACCTCACCCAGTCGCGATTGGCGCTGCTGCTCGCCGACGAGAACGGCCGCATCATGTCCCGCCGGATCGTCGACGCGGAGGATGCGCGAATCCTGGATCAGGCCAACGCAATCGAGGGTTTCGACTTCTCCGAGCAGGCCCTGGGCACGAACGGTCTCGGCACTCCCATCGAAGCTCGCGATGTCGTATTCGTCCGCGGCAGCGAACATTTCAACGACAATCTGGCGCGGCTGGCGTGCGCCGGAGCTCCCATCAAGCACCCCGTCACCGGGCGGATGGTCGGGTCGCTCGCCTTCGCGTCCCACATCGACGTCTCGAGCCCGCTGATGGTGGCGATGGCCCGGCAGGCCGGACAGCAGATCGCCGAAGCGCTCGAGAGCATGGCCGATTCCCGCGACCTGGAGTTGGCACGTGTGTATCGCCGCTTCCGTGCGGGTCGGCGATCGGTGTTGGTGATGAGTTCGGACACCGTGATGACGGATCTGCCGTCTCTCGCACACCTGGACGCGGAAGCGCACGCCGTGTTGTGGGAGAAACTGCGAGCTCATCGTTGGGGCGACGACGTCCTGCGCCTGGAACTTCCCACACTCGGAACCGAGGCGCTGGTGCGGCGTCTGGGCCGCGACGAACACGACGCAATCTTCGCTCTCGAGTTCGTGACTCCCGGTGCGGCCGAACCGATGCCCACCGATCTCGGTACACACCCGCGGGGTGGGAGCATCCCGGTCGTCGGTGGCACGTCCGACGGCCTGATCGCTACCCGCCGGCCCACGGAGTCCCCGTACGAACGGGTGCGTCGTCAGCTCACCGCGGTGGCGGGCCCGGACGGATTCATCCACCTCGTCGGCGAGCCCGGGGTCGGCAAGCGCTTCCAGGCCACGACGTGGCTTCGTGAACGAACCGGCCGGGACCCTGCGGTGTTCACCCGGCCCGACCTCTCCGAGAACAGCAGTTTCTGGGCCGCTGCCGGCGACGTGCTGCGCGAGGGTCGAGGTGTCGTCGTCGACGCAGACGATGTCGGACACGAAAGCCGCACGCGCCTTGCTGATTTTGCTCGGGATAGGTGTTCCGGAGGTGCGAACGACCCTCTGGTGATTCTCACCGAGCGCCGTGGCTCCGACGACTCGACACCCATGTCCGTGCGTGTTCCCTCGCTCGTGGAGTTGCGCGACGAACTGCCGGTCATCGTCCGCGAGGTCGCTGCCGCCCGCTTCCCAGGTACACCACCGCCTCGGTTCTCGCCCGTCGCGCTCCGTTGCCTGCTGGCCTGGCGCTGGCCGGGGAACGTCGCCGAGCTGGTCCGGTTGCTGGCGTCCCTGCCACCGGCACAGGAAGGCGGGTTCGTCCAGGCGAAGGACCTCCCGCCCTCCATGTGCGATACCACCCGTTCCACGATGAGCCGCTACGAGCAGGCCGAGCGTGAGGCGATCGTCGGCGCACTGCGCGACGCCGAAGGCAACAAGTCACGCGCTGCGGAGATCCTCGGCATCGGCCGGACCACGCTGTATCGCAAGATGCGGACCTTGAAGATCGACGACGAACAGCTGAGCACGTTCGGTCCCTGATGACCGAGCGCGCCGCCGGTGTGTACATGTGGCGGCCCCGGGCGCCACAAAGGCACACGGGCGCGTCAGCGCCTAGGTGGCCGCTGACAGCGCCGGCTCGGCGGAGCTCGGGCCGGGGGATTCTTCGGTGCGGTCGGGAACGTCCGCCCCGGCCCGGACCTTCGGAATCAGCACCGTCAGGACGACTCCCAGCAGCGCGAAGCCGGCGAGGACATAGAACACCGCGTCCACCCCGAGCCCGGCGGCCAGGAACAGGCCACCCAGCAGCGGGCCGCTGACGCCGCCGAGCCTGCCGAAGCCCGCAGCCCACGCGACGGCAGCACCGCGCATCCGGGTGGGGAAGTAGTTCGCCACCAATCCGTACACCAGAATCGACGTTCCGGTGGTGCCGAAGCCGACGACAGCGACGAAGAACAGCAGGACGGGAAGCGGCAGGTTCAGGGTCATCAGGGCGACGAAGGTCGCGCCGATGAAGAAGCCCGTGGCCACAACAGGTTTCGGCCCGAATCGGTCGGCGCACCGCGAGCCGGCGACCGCGCCCAGGATTGCACCTCCACTGAGCACGAGGAGGAAGGCCAGCGATCCCTTGGTGTTGAACCCCGACTTCTCCATCAACACCGGCAACCACGTGTTGAGGTAGTAGTTGAGGAACTGTCCGAGGGCGCTGATCGATCCCACCACGATCGTCGAGAACAGGAATCCGCGCCCGACCAGGCCGGCGAAACCCACCCGCTCGGTCTTCGCCGGCGGCGCGAGGCTGTCGGGCATCGGCACACCGGTTCGCGCGGAGACCGCGCGGGCCTCGTCGATCCGGCCGCGGGCGACCAGCCACTGCACCGACTCGGGCATCTTCACGATCGCCAGGGGCAACAGCGTGACGATCGGCAGTGCTCCGATCATGAACAGCCCTCGCCAGCCGATGGATTCCAGCAGAAGGATCGCGAGAAGGGCGCCCAGCAGGCTCCCCAGCGGCACGCCGGAGTAGGTGATCGCACTGTAGAGGTTCTTCTTCCCCGGCGGGGCGATCTCGGTCACCAGGGTCGCGGTCGTCGCGATGAGTGCCCCGATGCCGAGGCCGGTGACGAAGCGCATCGCACCGAAGGTGGTGGTCGTCGTCATCAGTGCGGTGACGAACATGCCGATGGAGAACCATGCGTAGGAGATGAGCATGACCTTGCGGCGTCCCAGCACGTCGCCGACGGCGCCGGCGAGCAAGGCGCCGAACATCATTCCCAGCAGCGCGTAGCTGCCGAGCGTGCCCGCGAGCGCGGGCGTGACCTCACCGATGTGACTCGGATCGTCGAGGAAGGTGGACACCACCGCGCCGTAGGCGACGAGGTCGTAGCCGTCGAAGATCAGGCCGACGGTGGCGAGGGACACGACCCACGCGACGGTTCGTCTGCGTCGAGTGTCCGGATCGGTTGTTGTCGAAGTCATTCGGTTCTCCGATGGGGGAGCAGGTTTCGTCATGTGGTCGGCGCGGCGGCCGGTTCGGTGTGCCGGTGGCGCCCGTTCGGGTCGGACGGCCGATGGCCCCGATCCCGACCGGAGGGCGTAGAAGTCCCCAGAAGCTCTGCGGGGAAGTCGATCTCGCGCTTGAGGATCTTGCCGGTGCTTCCCTTGGGAAGCCTGTCGACCAGCCAGACATGGCGCGGATACTTGTAGGCGGCCACGCGGGTCCTGACGTACTCGCGGAGTTCGTCGGGTGTCGCGGCGGCGCCGGCACGCAAGGTGATCGCGGCGGCGACCTCCTCACCGTGCGTCGCGTGCGGCACACCGATGACCGCGGCCTCGCGCACTGCGGGATGCTCGTAGAGCACTTCTTCGATCTCGCGCGGGTAGATGTTGTACCCGCCCCGAATGATGATGTCCTTCTTGCGGTCGACGACGAAGTAGAAGCCGTCGTCGTCGCGGACGGCCATGTCGCCGGTATGGAACCATCCGTCGACGATCGCCGCCGCGGTGGCTTCCGGACGGTTCCAGTAGCCCTTCATCACGTTGTGCCCCCGGATGACGATCTCGCCGACCTCACCGGACGGGACCTCGGCGCCGTTCCTGTCCACCACCTTCATGTCGACACCGTCGATGGGCAGTCCGATCGAGCCGGGCTTCGTGTGGCCGAGCCGGTTGAAGGTGGCGGTCGGCGACGTCTCGGTCAGACCGTAACCCTCGAGAATCGGGGCGCCGAAGGTCTCCTCGAAGCCGTTCAGAACCTCGACCGGCAATGCGGCACCACCGGAGACACACATGCGCAGGCTCGAGGTGTCGACCTGCCCGCGATCGGTGTGGAGCAGGCCGACATACATCGTGGGAACGCCCTCGAACACGGTCACCCCGTGCCGCTCGATGAGGTGCAGAACCTTCGCAGCGTCGAAGCGCTGTACCAGTGACACACTCGCGCCCGCCAGGATGGAGGCGTTCAGTGCGTTGCTCTGCCCGAACGCATGGAAGAACGGCAGGCACCCCGCCACCACGTCGCCGGGCCCGAAGTCGAACATGTCGACGAATGTGATGGCGTTGCGACGCAGATTCGCGTGTGTGAGCTGGGCACCCTTCGGGGTGCCGGTCGTGCCCGAGGTGTAGAGGATGACTGCCGTATCGTCCTCCTCACGCGGAGCGACGTCCTCGGCGGCCGGCCACTCCGCGACGGCCGCGACGGTCTCCTCGTCGACGACGACGGTCTCGGTTCCGGTCGCTGCGGCAGCGGACTCCGCCTCGGCCGTCACCGTGCTCCACACCAACGCGAGCACGGCACCGGAATCACGGAAATGGTGCTCGAGTTCGCGGGACTTGAGCAGCGGGTTGATCGGCACGACGGTCGCGCCGGCGCGAAGAACGCCGTAGTAGAGAACCGGGAATGCCAGAACGTTCGGCAGTGCGATCGCGACTCGGTCACCCGGCAGGACTCCTCGGGCCCGGAGGCGAGCCGCGGCACGCGCGGTCAGGGCGTCGAGATCTGCATAGGTGACGGCGTCGTCGTCGACACGAAGGGCGGGCCGATCGGGATATCGGCGCGCGGACTCGGTGAGGATGTGAGCGAGGTTCGTCATGAGAGGCTTTCCGGTGCGGGACTTTCGGGTTCTGGGTAGGCCATCCACAGCCACGGCGGGGGCCGGAACGGGGTCCACCTGCCGACGGGTTGGGCGAGACGGTCCGCGACGGCCCACAACGCCGCCGGGTGACGGATGATCCCGATGTGGCTGGCCAGGACGGCGATGTTCTCCGCACGCTCGGACGGCTCGTCGAGGCAGGTCCGCCAGGCAACGACGCCGTCGAGCGGGCTGTAGATCGACGTCGCAGGGACCGGGAGCGGACCCTTGCCCCGTTCGAGCGGTACGTCCAACGGCTCGATGTGCTGGTGGGCGTACGAATGGAACAGCCGGTTGGCGCGGCTCTGCTCGTGCCGGGCCAGACGGATCGGGCTGCCCAGCGTGATGACCTGCCGGACGGCTTCCGGAGTGCGACGAGCCAGCTGGCGGGCGTAGATACCCCCGAGACTCCACCCGATGACCGTGACCGGCTGCTGGAACCGGTTGGTCAGGTAGTCCAGCCGTGCCCGCATACCGTGCACCGCCTTGCCGGTGGGGCCGATGTTGCGGCCGAGCCGCCACCCGTAGGTCCGGTATCCGAGTCCCCGGAGCACGAAATGCATCGGCGCCGCGGACATGTCGGTTCCGTGCAGGCGCGGCAGGATGAGCACGGGATGGTTGTCTCCACGCGGAAGTGTGGCGAACAGGGGTGCCGCGCACGCGAGGAGCGCCCCGTCGAGGGCCGCTCGCGGGTACTCGGTGTAGTGGAGCAGATCACCCGGTGCCGACATACCTCGTTGCGAGGTGCTGGTCATGTGATGGTCTCGCTTCGTCGGAGGAGGAATTCGATGATGGCGGGGATGGTCTTCTTCGCCGCGGTCCGGCCCACGAGCACTCCCACGTGCCCGCCCTCGAGCCGCAACTCGTGTTTGTCGGACGAGCCGACCAGATCGATGAGCGGGGCGGCGGACGCCTCCGGCACGATGTGGTCGCGGTCGCCCAGCACCGTCAGGAACGGCACCGTGATGTCGGAGAGGTGGACCCGGTCTCCGCCGAGGACGATCGTGTCGTCGACGAGCGCGTTGGTCCGGGTCATCTCCGCCAATTGCCGTGCGACCCCACCGGGGAGCGGGACGTGATCGGTGGCCCAACCGATCATCGCCTGATAGGCCGTGACGTAGTCGTCGTTCCACAGCTTGTCGAACAAGTCGACGTACCGGGTGATCTGCGTGGTCGGCTTCAGAATCTGGAACGCCTGGTGGACCACCCGCGGCGGCACATTGCCGTCGACATCGAGCAGTTTCTCGACATCCTGCTCGACCGTGCCGAGCACGCTGGTCAACGGTCCCAGTTGCTGCAGGTCGATCGGCGCGGACACGACGGCCAGGCTGCGCAGCGGCGCGTCGCGATGGTGGGCGGCATAGAGCAGGGACAGGACGCTGTCGAAGCAGTAACCGAGCATGTTGACCTGTTCGGTTCCCGAGATGCGGCGCACCTCTTCGACCGCGGCGGGAATGTAGTCGTCGACGTAGTCCTCCAACCGGTTCGCCGCGTCGCGCTCGTCGGGAACCCCCCAATCCAGCAGGTACACATCGAATCCGGCGTCCACGAGCTGCTCGACGAAGCTGTTGCCCTTCTGCAGATCCAGGATGTAGCTACGCGAGAACAGGCCGAAGACGATCAGGAGCGGGGGCGAGACCCGCACGTCGTCGTTGCGGTACCGCCACAGTTCGGTGCGACCGTGGCGCCACACCACATCCTTGGGCGTCGTCCCCACCTCGGGTCGTGAGATTCCCGCCGCCATACGAATTCCGTTGCGTGCCCGGAGCACGGAACGTTCGAGCTCCCGGCCCACACGGCCGACGATGCCCGGTGCTTCGACGTCGATCGTCATCGTCCATCACTCCCTGTTCGAGCGGTGTCGCGCTGCTCGAGCTGCAGCGACAGCCGCCGCACGTCCCGGTCCAACGCCCCGAGCTGTGCGTGCATCCGATGCAGGTCGCTGCCGGCCGGCAGATTGACCAGGTGCCACACCGTCGCGGCGAGACCGTTCAGGCCATCGCCCACGGCACGCCGGATACCGAAAACGGTGGCGGTAACTGCCGCGAACCGATCGCTGCGCACCAACGCTTCGGCCGGCGGCGCGACGATTCGTTCGGCGAAGTCGTACGGCGCTCTCCAGCTTGGCAATCCGATCATCGATATCCCTCGTTGCGCATGAAAACCCCCTCCGGTCCGATCCCTGTCGAACCCCGGCGATGTGTGCATCCGACCGCTGGGGTGCCGCCGATCGGCGGCACCCCCTCCCTCCGTACGGTCGGCAGGTCAGACCGTCACCGGGACAGCGGACTTCAGCTCGAAGCCGCGGTACCCGTCGGCGACGACCCCGGAGAGAACGCCGCGGTAGTTGCCCAGCCCGCCCAGGTAGAACAGAACGCTCGGCTTCTTGCCCGGAATGTTTGCGCCGAAGATCCACGAGTTGCCTCGGGTGAACAGCGTGGCGTTCGCGATCTCCGTGCAGGTCTCGGTCCACTCCTCCTCGGCCTCCGGCGAGGGCTCGACGGCGCGGATGCCGTTGCGCTCGGCGTATTCGACGGTGTCGCTGATCCACTCGACCTGCGTCTCGATGGTCGGCGGCAGGTTCGTGAACGGGCCGTTGGGTCCGAGGACCATGAACCAGTTGGGGAAGTTCGCGGTCGTGACACCCAGGTAGCTCGTCGGCTGACCGTTCCAGTGGTCGTTGATGTGCAGGCCGTCCCGGCCACGGATCTCGATGCGGCGGTAGTTGCCGTCCACCGCGTCGAATCCGGTGGCGAAGACGAGCACGTCGAGTTCGTGCAGCACGCCGTCCTCGGTCACGACGCCCTTCGCGGTGACCTCGCGGATCGGGTTCTCCTTGATCGCGACGGCCTCGACGTTCGGCCGGTTGTACACCTCGTAGTAGCCGCTGTCGCACAGCGGACGCTTGGCGAACAGACCGGTCGGCATCAGCTTGCGGGCGGTCTCCGGATCCTCGATGATCTCCGCGACCTTGCTGCGGATGAACGATGCGGCGGCTTCGTTGGCGGCCTCGTCGGTGGCGATGTCGCCGAAGGTCCCGAACATGAAGCGGAAGCCGCCGCCGTGGTCCCAGGCCTCCTGGAAGATGCGGTTGCGCTCCTCCTCCGACACCGACATGGCCGGCAGGGTGGACTCCTCGAAGCCGAAGGCCACCGCGGACTTCTTGGCGCGGTCCCAGATGCCGTCGTAGTCGGCCTTGATCGCGTCGATCTGTTCCTTCGTGACCGGTCGGTTGCCGACCGGCACGGAGTACTGCGGGGTCCGGACGAACACGGTGAGGTGCTCGACCTCGGGGGCCAGGGCGGTGATGACCTGCTGGCCGGTGGATCCGGTGCCGATGACACCGACGCGACGGCCGGCGAGGCTCTTGCCCTCGGGCCAGGCCGCGGTGTGGATGGTCTCGCCCTCGAAGGTGTCCAGACCGGGCAGGTCGGGGAAGTTGATCGCGGAGAGCAGACCGACGGCGTTCACGACGTACTTGGCGCGGTAGACCTCACCCTTGTCGGTGGTGACCTCCCACAGGCTTTCGTCGTCCAGGTAGATCGCGGAGGTGACCTCGGTGCCGAACCGGAAGTGGCGGCGCAGGTCGAACCGCTCGACGACGCTCTCCAGGTACTCGAGGATCTCCGGCTGGGTGATGTAGGTGGTCTTCCAGGTGCCGTCCTGCAGCAGGTCGCGGTCGAACGAGAAGCGGTAGAGGTGGCTCTCGGTGTCGGAGAGGGCACCGGGGTAACGGTTCCAGTACCAGGTGCCACCGGGGCCTTCCGCCTTGTCGAAACCGACGGTGGTCAGCCCGAGTTCGTTGTGCAGCTTGTGCACGGCGTAGATGCCGCCGAATCCGGCGCCGATGACAACGGCGTCGACGAAGCTGGGTGCGATCTGTGCAGTCATGGAAATTGCCTTCGTTCGGTGCGATGAGATTGGTGTCGAATCCGACCCGAAGCGGAAAACCCCTGCGTTCCGCTTCCTGTGGCGTCTCCCGCCGTGTCGATCCCGTGTGACAGTCGACACGAGGTCTGTATTCGAAATTAGGCCTGTATTCCGGCACACAGCTGTTCCGATGTGAAACACATCCGGAACATCCTGTCGCGCCGACAGGTCTGCGCAGCACCGGACACGCGGAGAGGGGCCGGACGAGGAGCCAACCTCGTCCGACCCCTCTGCGCGGGGACATGTTCCCGGCGGGAAGCGACCCGCCCGGTGGTGTCGGTGTTATTCGTTCTCGGTCAACGATTTTCGGAACCGCTGGTCAGCAGTTCACGTGCTCGGAGAATGTTCGCCTCGACTTCGTCGCCGAGATCCACGGCGGGAAGCGAGCCGATTTCGCCGCGGAGCAACTCGACATCCTTGAGCAGCAGGTCGTACTGGACATCGGCGAGGTTGTCGCCCATCCAGCTCTGGCCGGTGGACACTCCGATCACGTCGAAGAGGTCCCGGGCTGCGACCCCCGACTGCTCGGCGACAGCGAGCATCCGTGCGGCGGCGGCCAGGTTGTAGGTGGCGAGGGTGTTGTTGAGCAGCTTCACGATGGCCGGCTGTCCGTAGGACTGCATGCGGAACACACGGCCGGAGATGTCTTCCAGCAGAGCGTTTTCGGCGTCGGTGGGAGCGGGTCCGGCGAGGAAGACGGTCATCGTGCCGTGGCGTGCACCCTGGGGGCCGCCCGACACGGGGGCCTCGAAGACACGCCAGCCGTCCGGGGCCGAGGGCAGGATCTTCCGGGCGTCCGCGGGCGCGAGCGTGGTGTGGACGAAGACGGTCAACGGCTGGGCGGTGTGGGCCGTCAGGGCCTCGAACACCGACGAGACCTGGTCCGCCAGCCGCACCGCGACATGGACACTGTCGACGGACGGCCAATCGACGTCCGCCAGGTCGCTACCGGCCGGCGACCCGGTCTCCTGCGACCACTCGCGGAGGCGATCCTGGTTGAAGTCGTAGCCGTACACCTTCCGGCCCAGCTCGGCGAGATGTGCGCCGACACTTCCGCCGATGGGCCCGAGTCCGATAGCCAAGTGCATGAGGGTTTCCTAGAGATATTGAGTGGGTGGGGCGGCGATCCGCACGGACCCTGATGTGCCGCGGGATGTCGCCTCAGTTGGTGGGCGACTCGACCTCGAGGCCGCGCTCGGCCATGACTTCCTTGAGCAGAGTCAGGGCGTTGAGGACGCGCGGGAATCCGATGTAGGGGATGCACTGGATCAGAGCGCCGACGATCTTCTCCTTGGTCAGGCCCACATTGAAACCCACATTGATGTGCAGCTTCAGCTGCGGCTCGGTGCCCAGGGCGACCAACGTGGAGATGGTGACGAGCGTCTGCTCCTGCCGGCTCAGGCTCGTCCGGGAGTAGATGTCCCCGAACGCGAACGAGACGATGTAGTCGGGCAGCTCGGTGTCGAGATCCTTGTAGGACTCGACGAGCTTGGCGTGATCGAACGTGTTGGAGTGCTCGGTGGAGACGAGCCCCATCATGCGGTCGAGGCCTCGCTGGAAGCGTTCTGTGGTCATGTCTGTGGTCATGAGGTCGTCCTGTCGGCTCGCAGGACACGGTCGGTTCGCGTCCCGATGTGTTGTCGTCCGCCGCGGTGGCACCGATGTGACGGGCACCATGGCTACCGCTCCCACGCTAGAGCGACAGGCCGAAGTGACGGTGTTCCGATGTGGAACAGTCCGCTCTACATGTAGCGTCCGCCGGTGACCTCCGCGACGGTGCCGGTCATGTACGAGGACAGGTTCGACGCGTAGAAGAGGGCGACGGAAGCTATTTCGGACGGTTCGCCGGCCCGCTGCATGGGGATCTCGGACATCTTCTGGTCCCACGCCTTCTGTGGCATCGCTTCGGTCATCGCCGTGCGGATGAGACCGGGCTGAACGGCGTTGATCCGTACCCCGAGATGTGCGACCTCCTTGGCAGCCGCCTTCGTCAGGCCGACGATTCCGGCCTTGGCCGCGGAGTAGTTCGTCTGACCCACGAAACCGACCTTGCCGGAGATCGAGGACAGGTTGATGATCGATCCGCCGCCGTTCTCACGCATGATCCCGGCCGCCAGACGGGTGCCGTTCCAGCATCCGCGCAGGTGAACAGAGATCACGTCGTCGAACTGCTGTTCGGTCATCTTGCGCATCGTCGCGTCGCGGGTGATGCCGGCGTTGTTGACCATGACGTCGAGCGATCCGAACGATTCGACGGCAGCGTCGAGCAGACGGGCCACGTCGTCGGAGAAGACCACGTTGCAGCCGACGCCGAGCGCCTCGGTTCCGAGCGAAGCAGCAGCATCCTTCGCCTTGGACTCATCGAGGTCGCCGATCACGACCCGGGCGCCGTTGTCGGCGAACGTACGGGCGATCGCGTATCCGATCCCCTGAGCGCCTCCGGTGATCACCGCGGTGCGTCCTGACAGCATTAGAATCCTTTCGTTGTGACCCGACTCGGTCGGGTCCGTGTGTGTCACCGCGTCGAAGCGGAATGGAGCTTGGTCGATTGCACGGCGATTCCCGCTTCGAGGGCGGATTCGACGTCGGCCGAATCCATTCCGGATTCCTCGAGCAGTGCACGAGTGTGCTGACTGAGCGCGGGGACGTCGCCCATGCGGGCCTCGACATCGCTGAAGGTCGCCGGGGGAAGCAGCGCCTCGACCTCGGCGTTCTCGGTGCCGACGGTGCGCCAGCGGTTTCTGGCGGCGAGTTGCGGATGGGCGACGACCTGCTCGATCTGCTTGACCTGCGCCGCGGGAACACCGGCAGCGGCAAGTTTCGCATCGAGTTCGGCGGTCGACCGGTGAGCGGTTCGTTCGGCCACCGCGGCGTCGCACTCGGCTCGATGTTTCACGCGGTCGATGTTTGTCGCGAAGCGGGGATCGTCGGCGAGTTCGGGCGCTTCGAGGACGTCGTGGACCAGTGCGCGCCAACCGTTCTCGCTCTGCACACCGATCAGTACCTGGCCGTCTCGAGTGGGATACGCGTCGTACGGCGCGATCGACGTGTGGCTCAGCCCCATGCGCGGTGGCTGCTCGCCCGTGTACATCTGCGTGTACATCGAGTGGCCCATCCACTCGACCGTGGCCTCGAGCATCGACACGTCGATCACGGATCCCTCACCGGTGCGTCCCCGCCGCAACAGGGCTGCAAGAACCGCTTGGGCACAATACATTCCGGACGCGATATCGGCCGTGGGGATACCTGTCTTCACCGGGGTTTCGGGCGTGCCCGTGATCGAGATCAGGCCGGCCTCGGCCTGTACGAGCATGTCGTAGGCCTTGCGTTGTTCCATCGGCCCGCCCGCGCCGAACCCGGAGAGGTTCACCACGATCAGTTCGGGGTGATCGGCACGCAGTCGTTCGGCTCCGAACCCGAGTCGCTCGGCCGCGCCGGGCGCGAGGTTCTGCAGGAAGACATCCGCACGATCGACGAGATTCCGTACGGCCGTGCGTCCTTCCGGCCGCTTGAGATCGACGGCGATCGATTCCTTGCCTCGGTTGAGCCACACGAAGTGCGCGCCCGTGCCGTGCACCACGTGGTCGTAGCCGCGCGCGAGGTCGCCACCGTCGGGGCGTTCGACCTTGATCACGCGGGCTCCGAGATCGGCAAGGTTCCGCGTGGCCAGCGGTGCCGCCACGGCTTGTTCGAGCGCGACGACGGTCACGCCCTCGAGGGGGAGTGTCATTTTGCCTTCTGTTCCTGCTTCACGAGTCCGCCCCCGATGATCAGGCGCTGGATTTCGCTGGTGCCCTCGTACAGGCGCAGCAGGCGCACGTCGCGGTAGATCCGTTCGACGGCGACCTCGCGCATGTACCCGCTGCCGCCGTGGATCTGCACGGCGAGATCGGCGACCTTTCCGACCATTTCGGTGCAGAACAGCTTCGCCACCGAGGGGGCGATACGGCGGTCGGTCTCCTCGACCCATGCCTTCGCGGCGTCACGGACGAGCGCGCGGCCGGCCATCACCCCGGTCTGCTGATCGGCGATCATCGCCTGCACCAGCTGGAAGTTGCCGATCGGGGTGCCGCCCTGAGTTGCCGCAGCCGCGTACGCGACCGATTCGTCGAGGGCGCGCTGTGCCTGCCCGACGGCCAGCGCGGCGATGTGCACGCGGCCGCGGGCGAGCGAGATCATCGCGGCCTTGTAGCCCACGTCCTCGTTGCCGCCGACCAGCGCTGCCGCGGGAACCCGGACCTGGTCGAAGTGCACGTCCGCGGTCCAGGCGCCGGCCTGGCCCATCTTGGCGTCCTTGTTGCCCACCTGCACACCGTCGGCGTCCGCCGGGACGAGGAAGACCGCGATGCCGGTGCCGTTCTCGTCGGCCGGACGCGTGCGCGCGAAGACGACGAACAGATCGGCGATCGGTGCGTTGGTGATGAACCGCTTCTCGCCCGTGATGATCCAGTCGTCGCCGTCGCGCACGGCCTTGGTGCGCAGTCCGGCGGGGTTCGAACCGGCACCCGGCTCCGTCAGGGCGAAGGAGGCGACGACGTCGCCGGAGGCGATACCTTCGAGCCACCGCTTCTTCTGCTCGTCGGTGCCGAAGTTGACCAGGACCTGCCCGGCGATGCCGTTGTTGGTTCCGAACATCGAGCGCAGCGACAGGGTGGTGTATCCCAGTTCCATGGCGAGTTCGACGTCCTGCATCAGGTTCAGGCCCAGGCCGCCCCATTCCTGCGGAACGGCGTAGCCGAACAGGCCCATCTCCTTGACGGCGGCCCGGATGTCGTCGGGGATGGCGTCGGTCTCGGCGATCTCCTGCTCCCGAGGGACCACGCGAGTGCGGACGAATTCTCTGACGTGCCCGAGGATGTCGGCGAAGACGTCGTCGGGGACTTCGGTTTCGAGGAGGGACATGTCACCAACTATGGCGACGGGATTATGATCGGTCCAATACCTAATCGGTAGTTCTGAAATGACATGAAAAGCATCACCCGAGGTAGAAGGGCGGATCAGGTGGAGATCTCACAACTCCAGGCGTTCCTGGCGGTTGCCGAGGAACTGCACTTCGGTCGTGCAGCCGAGAAGCTGCATCGAGCGCAGCCCCCACTGAGCCGCACCATCAAGCAACTCGAACGCGAACTCGACACCGAGTTGTTCTCCCGCAGCACCCGGGCGGTGAAACTCACGGCGAGTGGAGAGGCGCTCGTCGGCCCTGCCCGGGACGTACTCGACGCGCTGCGCCGGGCCGAGGCCGCGGTCCGCGCCGCCGACGACGGAGACGTCGGACTCGTCCGCATCGCGTTCGCCGGGGCGTCGACCCACCAGCTCGTCGCTCGCCTCGCCCGGGTGGTGCGTTCGCAGCGGCCCGGCATCCAGCTCGAGCTCTCCAGCCAGAACTTCGCCCAGCCCGCGATGAAGAAGCTCGTGAGCGGCGAGACCGACATCGCGCTGGGCCGCTGGGACATCGTCCCCGCCGAGGTGGCCGTACGCGTGGTGATGCAGGACTCGCTCGTCGTAGCACTACCGGACACCCATCCGCTGGCGGGGGAACAGCGACTGTCGATCGCTCGGTTCGCTGCGGAAGGCTTCGTCTCCCTGCCCCCGCACGAGGGCGCGGTCCTTCCCGATCGGTTGCGCCGGCTCGCGCGCGCCGGAGGTTTCGTCCCCGACGTGGTCCAGGTCGCTCCGGACACCCAGACGGCATTGGCGCTGGTCAGCGCCGAGGTCGGGTGTCACCTGACCCTGGCGTCGGTGGCGGCGAACGTCAACGATCCCCATGTCGTGTTCGTTCCGCTCGACGAGTCCACCCCCGACGTCGACCTTCGTGTGGCATGGCGACGCGACGACCCCAACCCGGCATCGAAGGCCGTCCTCCGGATCGTGCTCGACACCGCCGACAAGGATTTCCGGTGAGCGTGGAGTGGTGAACATGCACTCGAATGCCGTTGCCCGACAGTCAGAGTGGGCGCAGGCCGATAATCGAGCGCGCCGAAACGTAGACGTACCGGTCGCCGGGGCGGACGCTGAGCGTTCCCCCGTCACCGAGCGCGTCCGGATCGTTGTCGACCGCAAGGAACGGGATATCCCACTCGAGGTCCCCGGTCCGGACGTCCATCGCCCACAGGCCGGTGAAATCGGACTGCACGATGAGGTCTTCGGTGTGGCCCAGCACCGTGCCGGACCGTTCGGGCACGTTCTGCCACAGCCTGGTCCCGGTGCGCAGGTCGAGTCCGGTCTCGGTGTGGGCGGTGTGATCGGTCAGCAGCGCGACGTCGCCGAGCACGGCACGCACCGTGCCCAACCGGGTGTTGGCGTTGTACTCGTCCGGTTCCCGTGGCACCGACACGAGTTCCGGGGCGGACCACACCGGGTCACCGGTGGCCCGGTCGTACGCGCCGTCGCCGAGCAGGACCGGTACGGTGTCGTCGGCGGGGCCGTCGAACGCAGGGGAGTGCGCCGCGGCGCTGTCGGTGGCGGCGATGACGGCTCCGGTGCCGTCGAGCAGGTCGGATCCGGTGACACGGAGACCGTCGCACTCGACGTGCACGCGCACGACCAGCGCGCCGAGCGTCGGCTGGACGCGGGAGCAGCCGTCCGCCTGCGCGGTCCACGTCTCGTCGCCGGTGTCGAGGTCGAATCCGGCGATGTCGGTACCGAGCGTGAGCAGTCCCTGTCCGTGGTGCACATCGAGGGCGTCGGGTAGGGCGGTGTCGTCCCAGCCGGTGCCCATGTCGAACGCGCGGGTGAAGTGCGCGTCGGGATCGAGGAGAGTTCCTGCGTGCACCCGCACGTCGTCGTTCTCGACGCTGCCTTCCGCGACGTAGAGACGGTCGTCGGTGGCGGCGATCGCGAAGGTGCCCCACTCGGTGGGGACGCGGGTGATCTCACCCGTCACGAGGTCGTAGCCGACCAGCGCCGGATCGTCGGACCAGCCCGGAGTGAAGCACACCAGGGTTGCATCCACCGCGGAATCCGCGCATCCGGCCAGGTCGCTCGCGGGGCTGAGCCACCGGATCCGTCCGGAGTCGGCGTCGACACCGACGAGGTGCGCATCGTCCAGGGCCATGCCGCCCGGGACACCGACGAGCGCGACGGCGGTGTCGCCGAGATCGAGGAAACCCGGCATGCCCCAGTCGTATTCGCTGCCGTACACAGGATCCCGGAACTGCGCCGACTCGTGTCCGTGGACGGTGCGCGCCTCGACGGTCCAGCCGAGGCCGGGCGCCGCGTCGACGGTTCCGGTGATCTTGCGGGTGCCGTCGCCGTCGGCGTGGGCGATCACCGCGACAGCGCCGGCCGTGGTCACGACGGCGGCGACCGCGGCACACAAGAGGTTTCGAATCTCCCTGGTTACCGCCACCGTCACACCTCCAGGCCCGGCGTCGACGCGATCTGCTCGAGGCGCTCCATCGGTAGCGGTTCGTCCGGAATATCGGCGCGGGAGGTGACATCGACCCGGGTGCCCGACGGGCGGGTCACGGTCACCGTCCGGGTCGTACTCGTCACGGGGACCGAACCTGCCGCGAGTCCTTGCGTCGTGAGGATGTACTCCCGCCGCTGGATTACCGTGCCGTCCGGTAGTTCTCGGGTCTCGACGAATCCGCTCCCGGTGGTCGGGGTGGGCGCCTCGTCGTCGGGTGTAGCGGATGGGCGTGGTTGTCCTGCCGCGACCGCGACGGTCAGCGTCGATTCGCTTCCGGGCGTCGTGACGCGCACGGCCTGGCACAATCCTGCGCCGTCGAAACCTGCGGGTCGCAGTTCACCGAGCGGGCTATCCACCGCGAGGTCGGCGACGGGAATCCCCGCCAGCACACCGTCCAGCCGGGCGGCGGTCGCGGCGTCGATCGGGTCACTGTCCGAGGGCGAGGAGCACGATTCCGGGACGGTCGGCGTGCCGGGCGGAACCGGTGCGCTCACACGCAGTTCGGGTACGGAGACCAGGGCGACGAGTTCGTCGACGGTCAGCGGGGGATGGCCAGAGTGGACGGCGTCCCCGGTCGTGCTGTCGGTGTCGTCGATGTGCGCGCTGATCTCGGAACCGTCGGGGGCGTACGCCTGCGCGCTCCGGAACACCGTTCGCACCCCGTTGGTTTCGGACCACGTGTCATTGACGTCCACGACGGTGCCGTCGTCGAGCACGCGGCGTTCATCGAGCCTGCCGGCGACACACGGCGGGACGGGCGTCGTCGACGCCCGGACGGACAGGGATAGCGCCCCGGCGTCCTCGTCGCGGCGGATCGTCGCATATGCCGTCGTGAAACCGCCGAACCGGGCGCGGTCCGCGTCGTTCTCGAAAGACGGATCGAGGATCGGTCCGAACAGCAGGGACTGCCGGGGCGACGCGAAGACCATGTCGGCGTCGTCCGGCAACGCGCGGACGACTGCGTCGGTCATCGCGACCGCCTTCGGTCCCGAGAACCACGGATACGCGGGGTTGTCGTACCCGAAGTCGCTGCCGGAGAAGGAGAGGAACCCTGCGTCGTCACCGGGTGGTTCGACGCTCTCGCATCCGGGGATGGTCGTCGGGTAGGTCACCGGTTCGGTGACGTAGGTGTATTCCTCGGCGGCGGCCGGCGCGGCCGTCGTGGTCGTCGGAGGTGTGGTGGTCAGTTCTGGTTCGGGGTCGCGGAGCAGGCCGCTCACGATCACCCCGCACGCGGCGATCGCGACGAACAACAGGCCGTACGTCCACCCCGTGACGGCGCGCGACGTACCGGATCCGGGGTCGCTCATCGTGTTCCGTACCTCCACCTCGACGGGTCCGGACCACCCTACGTGTCACCCCTCGCGGTGAACGTGCAGAAGTTGTCGCGACGCGCCGAGGCGCCGCGACAACTTCTGCACACTCGTCTTCGTGGCGGACGTCAGACCAGCGCGAGCGCGGCGAACGCGGCCAGGCCGACCAGCGCAGCGCCGGTCACTGCCTGCACGCGACGATCGACGACGCACATCACCGACAGGAAGCCGGGCATCGTGCCGCCGCGGCGGGAGTGGATGATGGCCGCGACACTCGGCATGCACCGGCCGAGCGAGACGACGGTGAACATCGCCGCGCCCAGGGCGGGGGAGCCGACCGCGAGCACGCCGAGCACCAGCAGGTAGTACGCGCTGGACCGGATGAAGATCATGAAACCGGGGCCGATGATCGCGCCGAACAGCAGCGACACCTTCCACGGCTCCATGGTCCGACGCAGGTGCCGGGGGAGCTGCTGACGGCGCATCGGCGCCGGCATCGTGAGCACACCGATCTCGTGCAGGCCGTAGGCGAGCGCGAATAGGGCCCATCCGGCGAGCAGCCACAGCGGCGACAGGTGTGCGGCGGTGACCGATCCGATCGCGCCGAGCAGCGCACCGGTGACCGCGCCGGTGCTCACCGAGCCCAGCGCGTGCCAGCCGAGCCGGCGCAGCGGCGTCGATGAGCCCTTGCGGTTGGGCTGCTTCGGTGCCGCGACGACCCCGGCCACCGACATGCCACATGTCGACCAGTTCGCGGCCAGCGAGGTGACGAGGCCCGCGCCGACGACCGCGGCGGTCAGCGCCGTCGACGTCGTCGGGGAGGCGAGAGTCGCGACACCCGCGCCGACGACGGCGGCACCGGCAGCCATGCCGAGGCGTGCCTGCACGGACACCGCGCCTTCGAGGGTCGGGCGGATGTCGGGGAGATCGGTCTCGATCGGTTGATGGGACAGGACGGCGGTCATGGGAACCTCCTGGTCGGTTGCTGTCTTCGAACTTCCGCTGGGGTGTCAGCGGACGGTGACGGTGCCGGTCATGTACGGATGGATCGAGCACGTGTACGTGTACGTCCCGGCCTGGTCGAACGTGTGCGTGTAGGTGCCGTCGCCTGTGATCCCGCTGTCGAAGGCACCGGGCGACTCGACGTGGTGGAGGACACCGCCGTCCTCGAACCGCCATTCGACGGTGCCGCCGACCGGCACGACGACGTCCATCGGGCTGAACTGCACGTTGCTGATCTCGATCACCGCGTCGGGCGCTTCCTCTCCGGCGCATCCGGCCGCCGCGGTGGCGAGGACACCGCAGGCGAGGATCCAGCGATGCCGAACGAGTCTGCGCGGCTGCACTATTGCACGATCACTGTGCCGACCATCGACGCGTGCGGTGTGCAGTGGTACGTGAACGTGCCGGCCTCGTCGAAGGTGAATTCGTAGGTGCCCTCGGTGAGCAGTTCGCTCTGCAGCACACCGTCGAGCGGGCCGTCACCGGCGACGTCGTGGGGCAACCCGTTGTCGTCGAACCGCCACTGGACGGTCTGGCCCTTCTCGATGGTGACCGACGCGGGCGAGTACGACATGTTCGTCACGTCGATCACGACGGCGGGTTCGGTCGCCGCATCGGACGATCCGCACGCGGTCAGTCCGGAAGCGGCGATCAGTGCCGCGGCCAGTGGAAGCAGTTTCTTCACGGGGTGTCCTCTCATCGGATATACCGCAGGTTCGCGGTCATACCCGCCTCGAAGTGATAGGCATTGTGGCAGTGGAACATCCACTCGCCCGGATTGTCGGCGTCGAACTCGATCGCGAGTTCGGTGCCGGGTAGGACATTGACGGTGTCACGGCGCAGACCGCCGTATTCGGGAATCGCGAACGTGTGTCCGTGGGTGTGCATCGGATGCCACATCGTTGTGGTGTTCGCCATCGTGATGCGCACCCGTTCCCCTTGGCGCATGACCAGTTTCCCGGCGTCGGGTCCGGCCATGCCCCACACGTACCGGTCGCCGGCCTGGATCAGCTCGACCCGGTAGTCCCGGTCGACGGGCCGCGAATCGAGCCGGACCGCATCGGCCGGCCGCAGCGCGCTCTCGGCGAGCAGCCTACCGGCGAGTTCCGGGATGACCGGCCCCACATCGGGATTCGACAGGGGAGCGGCATCGGTGGAGCGCAGCACGGTCGACGCGTGACCGTCCCGGCCCTCGACTTTCGCGACCACCGGCCAGGCGCCGGACTTCAACGTGACGAGCACGTCGTAGCGCTGCGCCATCCCGATGATCAGGGTGTCGGTGGTCGTCGGGGTGACGTCGAAGCCGTCCGCCGCGATCACCGTCAGTTCGTGCCCGGCGATCGCGAAGCGGTACGGCGTCTCGGCGGCCGCATTGATGATCCGCAGCCGCACCCGGCTGCCCGGTGCCGCCGTCACGACCTCGGGGTCGTTGGGCGGGCGCCCGTTGATCAGGTGCAGCGGATACCCGATGTGCTGGGTCATCCCGCCGAGCGGCGTCGAGGAACCGTGCCCACCGGAGACGGCGGCCTGGGCCACCGACATCTGCTCGGCGCTGTGTTCGACGGCCGTGCCACCGCCGTGCCCGCCGTGGCCGTGACCGCCGGCCATCGCCGGATTGAGCGCCGCCAGCACCGCTTCAGGTGTGGTGCCGAGCCCGTCGATCCAGTCGTCGAGCACGAGCACGACGTCGACATCCGCACCCGAGCGGTCGTCCGGGTCCTCGACGACGAGGGCCCCGAACAGTCCACGATCGGCCTGCAGGCCGCTGTGCGAGTGGTACCAGTGCGTGCCCGGGTCGGGAACGACGAAGTCGTACACGAACGCGCCCGCCGGTGCGATCGGATCCTGCGTCACCGGTGCCGCACCGTCCATGTCGTTGCGGATCCGGATACCGTGCCAATGCAGGGTCGTGTCCACTTCCAGGTCGTTGCGCACCGACACGAGCATCTTGTCGCGCACACTCGCCCGCAGTTCAGGTGCCACCGCGCGGCCGCCGTACGACCAGGTGTCGACGAGCCGGCCGCCGAGATCGACGGTGGCCACGCCCGCGGCGAGCGCTACCGGAACCTCCTTTCCGTTCCAACGGCGGGCCTGTTCGGCCGCGGCGATCTCGGGGTCGGTGGGCGAGATGTAGTCGGGCGGGGCGCCTGAGTCGGCCGCATCGGCCGAACTGCAGGACGCCGCACCCAGACCCAGGATGCCGAGGCCCACCGCACCGGCTCCGAGGGAGCCGATGCGGAGGAACCCGCGGCGATCCAGGATCGGTCCTGATCGGGTCATTCCAATACCTGAGGGGTGAGTAGTGTTCCGAAATCCTCGACGTTGCCGGTGATCTCGGCCGAGCTGACCTTGTCGCCGGTTTCGGACGAGATGCCGACGATCGTCTGCTTGGATTCGCCGTCGACCTCGGGACCGGCACCGAGGACGTACAGCGTGCTGCCGTCGACGGAGAAGGTCATGCTGTCGATGCTCGTCAGGCCGAGCGCAGCGAGATCGAGCGTCTTGACCGGAGCGAAGTTCGATGCGTCGGTCAGCTCGATCTTCACCACGTCACCGCCGCGAGCGGAGTGGGGGTGGACCACGCTGTCCGTGTACTCGATCGCGATGCGGTTGCCGGTGTTGTTGATGGCGTTTCCGGCGAACCGGCCGCTGTCCTGTCCGGCGTTGCCGATCGGTGCCACCGCGGACTCCGGCAGACCGTTCGAGAAGTCGAAGACGAACACGTCGCCGTTCTCGCTCACCAGCAGCGCCTTCTTCGCGTCGGCGGCCCAGGTGACCTTGCGGGTACTGACGAAGTCGTCGGGCAGAACCTTCGCTCGCTTCGTCTCGGTCGGCACGCCGGCGTCGTCGATCGAGATCTGGATCAGCTCCCGGTTGTCCTCGCAGACGCTGTACAGCTCGTGCCCGTCGAGCCACGTGAACGGACCGCAGCCGATGATCTGCAGCGAGCCGCTCTCCTTCTTCGCCTCCAGATCCACGACCCGGACGCCGTACAGGCCGTCGTCCCAGGTCACGAAGTACTTGCCGTCCGAGGTCACGGCGTTGGATCCCGGCCGGGAGTGGACGCGGGCGTAGTCGGGGAGCAGGACCTCCGAAGGTTCGAGCAGGTTGCCCGAGTAGGTGCTGACCGTGAAGTCCGCGGCGCCGCGCGACCCGCGCGGACGCCACACCTCCGCCGCGAGAACGGCGGGGTCGTCCGGTGTTTCGCCGACGAACCCGTGGATGACCGGATCCCAGATGCCGGGGCCCACCACGAAACGGCTGCCCGCGACACCGGTGACCGGGTCGAGGGCGTTGACGCCGAGTTCGAGCTTGCCGAAGCCGCCGGCGACGGCGAGCAGGTCGGTCGGCTTGATCGGATCGATCGACCCGACGTGCACGGGTTCCGGGATGGTGTCGCCGATCTCCTGATCGTCGTGACCGAGGGAGATGCCCTCACCGGGCGGGATGACCGGCACGGTGGGATAGGTGACCTCGCCGCTGGACGAAGCATCGTCGTCCGAGCTGCAGCCCGTCAGGACGAGTGCGGCAGCGAGAGGGGCCGCCACTACCGCGGCGGACCGGGAAAGACGCTTGGAGCGTTCGGTTTTCATGCGCCGGCACCGACCTTCGGGCGCGCGGCCGGACGGGTCTGGCAGTCCTCGCCGATGATCGGGGCCATCGTGCAGGTGTAGGCCTGGGACTCGTCGGACACGCACCAGATGATCTCCTGGTCGTTGCTGCCCGAGACCGGGTTGTACATGATCGCCTGCATGTCGGGCTCGCCGCAGAACGCGTTGGAACACGACGGTGCGCCACAGCAGTCGTAGTAGGCGATCAGGTAGGTCTTTCCGGTGTCGGGGTTCGTGCAGCAGCCGACCCAGAACTCGGCGCCCGGCTTGCTGCCGGGGGCGCAGGTGGTGACGCCACCACCGTTACACGCCGCACACGAGGTGCCGTCCATGTTGCACCAGCGCCAGTACTCGCACTCGGCCGGATCTTTGCCGTCGAACGTGATGAACTGGGGGTCGGGCGCATCCGGAGCGGGCGGCGGCGCCGGGGTTTCCTGGGCCATCGCGGTGCGCGTGACGGGCAGCGAGCTGATCAGCGCGACACCCGAGACGCCCATCGTCCAGCGTCCGATCCTGCCGAGCATCGAGCGGCGCGAAGTGCGTTCGGACAGTTTGCGTCCCGTGCGGCTCATGAAGGAACCGCCTTGACCGGCCATCCACGCGGCCTGTTCACGGACGGTGGCCTCGTCGACCGGATATCGCTGCTCCGTCACCTCATGCGGTTCCGGATTGTTGTGTTGCATGGCGGTTCGCCTCCTTCTATCGGGGGGTGGGTCAGGCGGACTTCGCCTGCGCGTGGAGGTGCTGGAGGGACGGCGTGCCGGATTCGAGAGCGTTGAGCAGACTCTCGACCTGCGCCATGTGGTTGGTCAGGCCCTTGCCGCGGATCTTGCCGTGCTCGTCGAGGATCACGCCGTACGGCGTGGTCCCGACCTGGTAGGCGATGCCCACGTCACGGGCGTCGACATAGCTGAGTTCGGTGCCGATGTTTGCGCCGGCCAGGAACTGCTTGTGCTCCTCGGGTGTTCCGTCGGAGATGATCACGACGTCGAGGTCGGATTCGGCGCGGGCCATCGCACGCATACCGGGCAGCAGGCTCTTGCAGGTGCTGCAGCTCGGCGCCGTGAACATCAGCAGCTGCGGCTTGTCGCGGTGACCGCCGACCTTCACCGAGCGTCCGAGGTGATCGACGAGACCGGAGAACGACGGCCCGGCCTGCTCGATCTTCGGTCCGGTGTCCATCATCCGCGCGCCGAGCGGGCCGAGCCGCACCTGGACGCGGCCGATCTCCCGGGCGAGCGCCAGAGTCATGAGGAACAGCAGTGCGACCGCGATTGTCAGCACGACGACGGCCACCAGCAGAAAGTTCGTCATCGATTCAGTCCTGTCTACGAAAGTTGTTTCGGGAAAAAGAGAGTCACGAGCCGTAACGGGAGACGGTGCTCGTCGCCCGCAACCGGATCGAGGCGGCGCTCAGGTAGTCGTCGACCGGACGCCGTCCGACGTGCACGACCGAGCGGATCTGCGCGACGGCGACGACGGCCAGCACGACCAGCAGTCCGCCGGCCACCGCGGCCAGACGTTCGGGCACCGTGACGGACACGGACCCGGCCAAAGCGAGCACCAGCGCGGCCACCGTGAACGACGCCGCGCGTGCCGCGTGGAACCAGCCGATCTGCGGGACCTCGTGGGCACCGAACGCGAAGCATCCGCAGTCGAGGTCGCGGCGGCCGCGCGCCAGGTTCACGGTCAGTCCCGTGGTGAAGGCCGTGAACAGCAGGGCTGCGGCCACAGCCGGCCACCGGCCGCCGATCCCGAGGATCAGCAGGGCACCGACCACGACCTCGACGAACGGCAGCGTCGCCGCCACCGCGCGTTCCGCGGGGGCCGGCAGCAGCCGGTATCCCTTCACCACCGTCAGCAGCCCGTCCCGGTCGCGGAGCTTCGGAATGCCCGCGAGCAGAAGCGTCCCACCGAGGATCGATGCGAGCACCACCCAGATCATGGATTTCGTCCTCTCTGTCGTCGGGGGAAATCCTGACGAGCAGATGAGGCGCTCTTGCTGCGCGGAGGAAACAACTGTGCGGTCGCCGAGTGGAAACCGGATGCCGTGGGTGATTTGCGCGGTTTGCGCTGGTAGTGGCATTTCTCAGGGGCCGGATGGGCGCGCCCGACCGCGGGCGATCTCAATCTGCGGACGGTCGCCGCCGAGCGGATTTCCACTTGGGGTTACACCCGCGAAACGGTGGACGCGGTGTCCGTCACACACGAGGGCGTGCCGCGACGGAGAGGCCGTCCGCTCGGCAATCACCCGTCAGGGGATTGCTGATCGCACAAGGTCCGGAGGAAGGGAAGCGACGGATCGCCGCGGCTCACCGCCGAATTGCGGGCACGTGGTGAGAAGGTCGGCAACAGGGCCGTAGCGTCACCGCGTCCTGGTCACCGTGAGGCGCACACTGCCCCGATTGTTGCCGTAGAAGCCCCACGCGTCGTTGGCAAAGGCGTAGAGGTATCCGGATCGGCACACCCGATCGGTGGTTCCTGCGCCGATGGCGATGCGCTGATGCAGGGCCTCGGCACCCTTGAGGGGGATCGCGTCGTTGGCGACGACACCGATCAGCGACATCCACGGCAGGTCTTCGTACCTGCGGGTCAGCAGGAAGTCGGCCTGCGGGTTCCCGGTCACGAGCCGGAACAACCGCTCGCCCAGACCCAGTGCGCTGCTGGCCAGGCGGAACGCCTCCCGGGGGTGAAACTGCTGCCGGCCGGTGGTGCCGGCCGGACCGGACGCGATATGGAGATCCATCCATTCGCCGCCGGCGGCGAAGGTGTACTCGCCGGCGTCGAGGTAGAGGCCGGTCCAGTTCCACGGATTGTTGGCGGATACGTCGACGGTGGCGGATTCTCCGGGTGCAAGGGTTCGGGTGGGCCGGTAGGGGCCGCTGGTAATCGGTGGTGTCTCGTGACGCCTGTACACCGACGAGTGCAGCGAGAGGCTGTTCCCACCTGCGTCGATCATGGGGGTGGCGCGGGGCCGCGGCTGCATGAACGGCTCGACCAGCGGTCGCAGGACGGGCTCGTACAGCGGCTCGAGCAGACCGTAGATGCCTTGGTTGTCGTCGTGCATCTGGCCGAGTGGGTCGGGTTGGATCTGTTTCTCGACCGCATCGCGGAACGCGAGCCCGACAGCGGCGCGCGACTCGTCGATCATCCATTGCAGTGCACCGTCGCTCAGGCCCGTCTGTGGGTGCCCGCCACCGACATCCATGTGGCTGCCCGGGAACCACACCTGCTCGACGGTTTGGCCCGGCTCCGGGTCGGACCACAACGTCGGAGTGAACGCTGCCCGCTGCTCGTCGAGCGCCACCGCGTGGCGCCCGTGCTTCACATGCCGGTTGAGTTTGACGTCGTGGAAGGCGTACCGCGTCGGAGGGTCCAGCAGGTTGGTCCAGCCGAGCGTGTCCGGGATGCCCAGCGCTCCGACGGTGTCCCACACACCGATGAAGTCCACCGGGATCCGATCCGGCTGAGCGGGGTCGTAGGAGAAGCGGAGGCCGTCGCGCCAGCCGGGATCGGCGGCCGCTCCCCGCCGGTACCGCTGCCGGTAGACGTGCCGGATCCGACGCCGGAGCGTCGCCGGATCGAGGCAGTCGGTCTCGATCAGCCCGCACGCTCCGATCATCCCGGCGACGCTGCGCGCGGTGAAGGCGCCGCGGCTGAAACCGAACAGCGCGATGGAGTCCCCGGGCCGGTACCTGGTGGTCAGCCAGTGGTAGGCGTCCGTCACCTCTCTCGACAGCCCGAACCCGGTTGCTCCTCCCAGTAGCCAGCCGAGCAGATCACCACTGACGGTCCCCACCCCGGGCTGGTACCGAGTCAGCTGCTCCCGTCCCTCGGTCTGCCCGTCCGTCGCAGTGTCCACCAGGGCGTTGTACAAGCGGCGCACATTCGAAGGCGCTAATTGGCCCGGTGTGTTCCAGGTGCCGTCGCAGCACACGACGAGTCGGCGCATCGTTCGACCTCCCCAACCGGCAAGCGGACAGATCCTCGCCGTATCCCCACCCGTGCCGGAGCCCCCTGCCGGCGACAACCCCCGACATGCGCGCCTGTCCATCGTGCTCTCGGAGATATGCGGTTGTCACTGGTCGTTAGGCTGCGCAAACAGCGGGCACCGCTGCCGTCCCGGCGGCCATGGACGAGTGCGCTGGGCAGCGCGTGACGAGAATCGCAATTCCCGGCACATGGGTAGGAAATATGCCGGAAACAATCGCTTCATACCGTCCCTACGGATGGCCCGGTCCCGATCGCGGGCCCACGAAGGGAACGGTGGCCGGGGTGAGTAGCGGCAGACGTGGCGGTAGTGGTTCACGGATCAGCGGCGCGCTCGCCGCAGCGATCGCGCGGTCGCGCAACAGCGAACCGAAGGCGCCACCGGTGTTCTCCCCGCTGCGGGCGCTGGGCCGCCGGCAGCTGTCCCAGATCGATCTGATCGGGCAGTCCCTGTCGACCATCGCGCCGGCAACCGGGATGATCTTCATCGCCGCCTGGATCATCACCGCGGAACCGGGCTTCGCCGGCCTTGCCGCGATCGTCGGAACCACCGCGGTCGTGGTCGCCGTCGCCTCCTGCATCACCCAGTTCACGCGACGCCTTGCCGCGGCGGGATCGCTGTACAGCTTCGCATTCCACGGGCTCTCGCGCCGCGCGACACTGACCGTGGGGGCCGCGCTTCTGCTCGGATATCTCGGCATCTCGATCTCGGTGCTCGCGAACTCCGCCGTCAGCCTGCTGGGAATCGGGACGGCACTCGGGATCGACCTGCCGGGCACGGCACCGCTGCTGGTGACCACCGCACTGGTCGCCGGGACGGTCGCGCTGATCACCGTGCGCGGGGTGCGATTCGCGACCCGCGCAATCCTCGTCGTCGAGGCCTGCTCGCTCGTCCTGATCGGCGTATTGATGGTCGCAGGTCCGGACCTCGACGAAACCGTCGGTACCCCGGCCATATCCGGAACCCTGCCGTTCCTCGCGATGCTGGTCGTGTTCAGCATGGCCGGTTTCGAGAGCGCCGCCTTCTTCGGGGCCGAGGCGCGACGGCCGCTGACGATCGTCTCGCGCGCGGTGCTCGTCACCCCGATGGTGTGCGGCGCCGCGTTCGTCTTCGCCGGGTGGGCCGCCATGTCCGGTCACGCGGATGCGGTCGTCGCCGCCTATTTCGACGGCACGGCATCCGGGGCGAGCCTCGGGATGGTCATCGCCGTGAAGGTCGGTGTCACCTGCTCCTGGCTCGCCTCCACCCTCGGCTGTGCGCAGGCCGGATCCCGTCTTCTGCTGGCGATGGGCATCGAAGGAACCGCGCCGAGGTCCCTGTCGCGGGTCCACCGTCGGCTGCGCACGCCGTACGTCGCCGTGGGGTGGTTCAGCCTGGCGAGCGTCACCGGCGCATGTGTGTATCTGCTGGTGTTCGTGGCGGATTCGACCCCTTTCGAGAGCTTCGTCGAGGTCGCGATCGTCATCGCCTACACCCTGCTCGCGGTGTCGTGCCTGCGGTTCCTGCGGCGGATCGGCGAGGACGCACCGTCCACCACCGCGCTGTCGGCCGGGATCGCCCTTGTCGGTGCGGGACTGCTCGCCTACCTGGTCGTCGACGGCGTGACGCACGGATCGTGGGCGATGCCGGTCGCGGTGCTCATCGTCGGCGTGTCCGGCACGATCTGGGCGTGGCTGCTGAGACGACTCCGACCCGAGTCCCTCACGACGATGGGGACTTTCGACAGTATCGAAACCATCGACCTGCTCCCGGGCTCGGGTGAACTCGTGCTGGACGACGACGGTCGGCCCCAGGTCGTGTCGGTGCAATCCGGCGCGGGGTTCGGGGCATGACCGCACACGTCGAGGCCGAGGTCGGGTTCAGCGGTCAGCAGCCGAAAGCGGTGCGCAAGGCCCTCGTCATGCTCGAGGCCGTTGCACACCTCGGCCCGGGAGCGACCGCGAAGGAGATCGCCCGGTTCGCGGGGGTCGCGCCCGCCACCGCCTACCGCATGCTCAATCTGCTCGTCGCGGACGGATTTCTGGTTCGGGTGCCGGACCTGTCGGGGTTCGCGCTCGGCCGGCGCACAGCCGAGTTGTCCCGCGCGGCGGTCGCGACGGACACGTCACCGACCCTGCACGAAACCGTCGAGGAGTTGCGCTCGCACACCCGGTTCGGGCTGCACGTGGCGTCGTTCGCGGGAGGGCGGCTGCGGTTCGTCGACCAGGATCCCGATCACGAGATCGTCGGGATCACGCTGCTCGCGAAGAACCTGCACGCGAACGCACTGGGCAAGGTGATGCTGGCGCACAATCCGGCGTTGAACGAGGGGCTCGAACTGCGCCGTCTCACCGATTTCACGGTGTGCGATCCGGAGGTGCTGCGCGCCGAACTGATGCAGGCGCAGCTCGACGGTCACGCGTTCGAGAATCAGGAGTGCCGGCTGGGCCGGTCGGCGCTGGCGGTGCCGATCCGCAACCACGCGGCCGAGGTCGTCGGGGGACTGTGCCTGCAGGGCTCTCCGCTGCGCGTCTCGCCGACCGACTACGAGCAGTTGCGATTCCTGCACGAGGGGTCGCGCCGGCTCACCGGATTGTTGTGAAGCCCTTCAGGATTCCCGTGTAGGGCTTCGGCGGCGGCGGCGCGAACTCGCCGCGTTTGCCGGTTGTCAGGCCCATCGTGACCAGCGACTGCACCGTGAGGGTCGCGGCCGCAACGCCGTCGACCACGGGGGCGCCGATGTCGGCGGAGATCCGCGCGCACAGATCGGCCATCCCCGCGCAGCCCAGCACGATCGCGTCGGAGCCGTCGGTCTCGAGGGCCTCGTGGCATGCCTCGGTGATGATCTTGCGGGCGTCGGGGTCGGTCTCGAGGTCGAGCACCGGAATCTCGCACGCGTGGATACCCCGGCACGCGTCGCGGAGTCCGTAGCGCTCGGCCAGGTCCCGGGCCCGGCCCGTGGTGCGGCCGAGGGTGGTGACGACGGAGAAGCCCCGGCCCAGGAAGCTCGCGGTGTGCATCGCGGCCTCGGCGATCCCCACGACCGGTCCGGTCGCGACCTCACGGGCGGCGTCCAGGCCCGGGTCGCCGAAGCACGCGATCACGTAGCCGTCGGCGCCGTCTTCTTCTCCTTTCGCGATCTCGGCGAGAAGGCCGGGTACGGCCAGGGATTCGTCGTAGTGGCTTTCGATCGACGCGGGCCCCATCTCGGGGCTGACCGCCTCGACGCGTGTGCCCGGGCCTGCGACGGCCCGGGCACACGCCTCGATCGTGGCGGTCATCGACCACGTGGTGTTCGGGTTGATGACCTTGATGAACATATGGTCAGGCGACTTCCTGTGTGACGGATGATGATTCGGGGATCTGCACCGCGAGCCGGGTGCGGGTCGCGAGCAGGTGGTAGGTGACGAACCCGAGTCCGCAGCCGATGAACCAGCTGTACTGCGCGGCCGTGTGCATGCCGGGGGCGTTGTTGAACAGCACCGGGATCATCGCGACGACGGCGCCGACGACGGTCGCGACCACCGCGGCCGGGTTGTAACCCTTGCGGTACCAGTAGGCGCCCTTCTCGGACATGGTGAACAGGTCGTCGACGATCACCTTCTGCTTGCGGACCAGGTAGTAGTCGGCGATGAGGATGCCGAACAGCGGGCCGATGAACGCGCCGAGCGTCTCGAGCGTGTAGTGGATGACGTCCGGGTTGTTGTACAGGTTCCACGGGGTGATCAGCACCGAGCCGACCGCGGCGATCATGCCGCCGGCACGCCAGCTGATCTTCTGCGGGCTCACGTTCGAGAAGTCGAACGCGGGCGAGATGAAGTTCGCGACGATGTTGATGCCCACGGTGGCGATCGCGAAGGTGAGCGCGCCCAGGACGATCGCGAACGTCGAGTCGATGCGCGCGACCGTCTCGACCGGGTCGGTGATCAGCTCGCCGTACACCGGGAGCGTCAGCGACGCGGTGACAACCACGAGGAGCGAGAACACCAGGAAGTTGACGGGCAGCCCGAGGAAGTTACCGCGCTTGACGGCGGCGAAGGACTTGCCGTACCGGGAGAAGTCACCGAAGTTGAGCATCGGGCCGGAGAAGTACGAGACCACCAGTGCGATGGCGCCGAGCATGACCGGAATCGAGGACCAGCCGGTGTGGGTGACGGAGCCCAGGTTCAGGTCGATCGCGCTCCAGCCGGCCTTCGAGATCAGGTAGCCGCACAGCAGGAACATCACCACGTACACGGCGGGACCGCAGAAGTCGATGAACCTGCGGATCGATTCCATGCCGCGCCAGAACACGCACGCCTGCAGGACCCACAGCGTCAGGAAGCTGACCCAGCCGAGCGCGGACAGGCCGGCGAAGCCGTAGTTCTCCACGACGGCGTACGGCGCCAACGACGGAAACAGCTTGACGAGCACCACGTCCAGTGCCGCCGAGGCGAGGAACGTCTGGATGCCGTACCAGGCCACCGCGATCAACCCTCGGATGATCGCCGGGATGTTCGCGCCGAGCACGCCGAACACGCTGCGGCAGATCACGGGATAGGGCACACCCGTCACCTGGCTGGGTTTGGCGACCAGATTGCAGAAGAAGTAGACGATCGTGATTCCGGCCAGCAGCGAGACCAGCACCTGCCAGCTCGCCAGGCCGAGCGCGAAAAGACTTCCGGCCGTGACATATCCGCCGACACTGTGCACGTCGGACATCCAGAACGCGAAGATGTTGTACGAGCCCCACCGCTGATCCTTCAGCGGAGCCAGATCGTCGTTGGTCAACCGCGGATCGTAGGGTGGCGCGGACGACGCGGTGGCGGCGGTGACGGGGGGTGAGATCACTTCGGTCATGGGTGCTCCTGGCATCGACGGGATACTGCACCGATCGGGCTGTTCGCCGAGCGGATCGGTGTGGTCCCGTAGAAACGGTGTGTGCCCGGAACGCCAGCAACGGCGATGACGTCCGATGCCGGAAACGCTATCGACGTCGTGTTGCCGCCGTATTACTCGAAATGTATATCTTCCCGGGTCAGCAGACCCGTGTCGACCGGGAGGGTCTCGATCGTCGAATCGAGCCTGCGATTGTGCGTCTCGGCGGCGGCGAGCAGCCCCGGAACGTCGCGCGCGAGGAAGCAGTCGAGCATGCGGCCGTGATCGGCGTGGAGGACGGCGCGATGGGCCGCCGTCACGTGGACCATCGGCTGAACGGGTTCGGTGATGTTCCAAGCCGATTCGAGCATGTGCAGCAGCCGGTGCATGCGCGACGGCGCGGTCAGCGCCATGTGGAACACCCGGCTCTCCCGATGGTAGGCGACCGGATCGTCCTCGGCGACGGCCTGTTCGAGCCGCTCGTGGCTGGCGCGTGCCAGCGCATGGTCGGCCTCGGTCGCGTGCACGACCGCGGCGGTGAGCGACGCCGTCTCGAGTGTTTCCCGCACCAGGTACATCTCGCGGAACTCGGCCGCGGTCAGCCGGGCGACGGTGTAGCCACCGTTCTGCCGGTGGTCGACGAGTCCCTCACCGATCAGCGTCTTGAGTGCTTCGCGAATCGGTATCCGGCTCACCCCGAACAGCTCCGCGATCTCACCGACCGGAATCGCCGTGCCGGGCGGGGCCGCGCCCGACAGGATCACGCGGCGGAGCTCGTCGAGGATCGCCTGCTGTGGGCGGCCGGGCCGGTCGACGTCGAACTGGGCGAGCAGGGCCGAGCGGTGACGTGGCGGCACGCGAACTCCTTTCGGCACACGTATTCCTTTCGGCACGGCAACGACCGTGACGGTATCCCCGTGATGTTTCGGACACGTGTCGTGGGCGGTGCGGTCCGGCGTAGGGTGGCGGCCATGACCGCTTGGACCACAAGGGACATTCCGGATCAGCAGGGGCGCACCGTCGTCGTCACCGGCGCCAACAGCGGATTGGGGGAGCAGACCGCCCGTGCCCTCGCGAAGGCCGGCGCGGACGTCGTCCTCGCGTGCCGCGACGTGGCAAAGGGGGAGGACGTCGCCGCGTCGATCGGTCCCCGCGCGCAGGTGAAGCGCCTCGATCTCGCGGATCTGGCCTCGGTCCGCGAATTCGCCGCCGGTATCGAGAAGGTCGACGTCCTCGTCAACAATGCGGGGGTCATGGCGGTGCCGTTGCGCCGGACCGCCGACGGTTTCGAGATGCAGATCGGCACCAACCACCTCGGGCACTTCGCGCTGACCAACCTGCTGCTCGACCGCATCACCGATCGGGTCGTCACCGTCTCGAGTGCGATGCACAGGATCGGGCGCATCGGTCTCGACGACCTGAACTGGGAGCGCCGCCGCTACGATCGCTGGCTCGCCTACGGACAGTCGAAGCTGGCGAACCTGCTGTTCGCATACGAGTTGCAGCGCCGGCTGACCGCGCAGGACTCGACGGTGCTGTCGCTGGCCGCGCATCCCGGATATGCCCGGACGAATCTGCAATCGCGCACCGAGTCGATCCAGGATTGGATGATGAATATCAGCGATCCGATCATCGGGCAGTCCGCGGAGAAGGGTGCGCTGCCGTTGCTGTACGCGGCGACCTCACCGGACGTCGTTCCCGGCGGATTCTACGGACCCGACAAGTTTTTCGAGATGCGCGGTCACCCGCATCGGGTGCGGTCGAACGCCCGCTCGCACGACGAGACCGTCGCGCGGCAATTGTGGGAGCTGTCCGAAAGGTTGTGCTCGCTCACCTGAAATCCGAGGTCGAGGTCCCGGGCGCGCACGCCCCCGGCACCGGCAGCGCATCGCGTTCGCACAACCCCGTCTGGCCCACCAGATCCAGCGTGCGCAGGTAGCGGCGCAGCAGGTCGCCGGCCGAGATGTCGCTGTCGACGGCGCGCAAGGCCGCGGCCAGCCCGTCGCCGCGCGCGAGCCGGTGGATCGCGACGACCGCGACCGGGTCCGGTTCGGGCGAGGGCGGGAGCCCGAGCCGCTGCTCGGCGGTGGCCAGGTCCGTCCACACCCGCCCGGTCGCGCGCAGCGCGGCGTCCACCGCAGCGGTCGCACGACCCGCCCGTGCCGGGACACGGCTGCGCGATTCGCCGAGCACGCTCGACGCGACCGCTGCCAGCTCGGCCGCGCCGAGACCCGCCCACACGCCGTTGCGGAGGCATTCGGCGACGAGAAGATCGTTCGCGCAATAGATCCGGGCCAGCCGTCGCCCGTCGTCGGTGACATACGCGTGGCCGCCGTGCGGATCGAGTAGGACGTGGCCGCGTTCGTCGAGCAGGGCCAGTACCCCGTCGAACGTGTCGGTGAGGCGGTCGGTGACGGTCGCGATGCGGGTGCGCATCGTGTCGGTGTCGTCGTCCAGAGTGTGCCGCCGGTCCGCGAGTGCGAGCAGGCGGTCGCGGTCGCCGCGGCGGTGCACCGGATGTGAGCGCACCGCCCGCGCCAGCGCCGTCACCGTCTCCGACGGGGCCGTGCCGCGCGCGGAGACGAGACGGTCGCGCAACGCGAGGTACTCCGGAAAGTCTTCCGCAGCAGCGAGTTCCGAGTCCATGTCGCGCAGCCGCGCGGTGTTGGTGCGGGCCGCGGCGGTGAGGGCAGCGACGGACTTCTCGGCCTGGTACTGGGCGAAGGAACGACGCAGGAGGTCGCGGGCGGCGGGCGCGCCGAGCCGGTCCACCAGGTTCACGGCCGTGTTGTAGCCGACGCGCAGCGAACTGGTCAGCGGATAGGTGCGGGTGGACGCGAGACCGGCGACGGTCGCCGGTTGCACCTCGGGGGTCCACAGCACCACCGCGTGCCCCTCCGTGTCGATGCCGCGGCGACCGGCGCGGCCGGTGAGCTGGGTGTACTCGCCGGGGGTGAGCCGCTCGGGGCCGTCCGCGGTGGGTTTGACGAGGCGTTCGAGAACGACGGTGCGTGCCGGCATGTTCACGCCGACCGCGAGGGTCTCGGTGGCGAAGACGACGCGGACCAGCCCGAGGCCGAACAATTCCTCCACGGCGTGCCGGAACACCGGCACCATCCCCGCGTGGTGGGCCGCGAAGCCGCGTTCGAGCCCGTCCAGCCACTCGGCGAAACCCAGTGCATCGAGGTCCGCGGGAGACACTGTCGCCGTGTGCTTTTCGACGACGGAACGGATCCGGTCGACATCCCCGGAATCGGTCAACCGCAGCGACGAGCGCAGGCATTCGTCGACGGCGGCGTCGCAGCCGGATCGGCTGAACCGGAACCAGATCGCGGGCAGCAGATCCTCGGCCTCGAGCCGCGCCACCAGTTCGGGACGGTCGGCGCCCGCCGGGCCGGGAGTCGCGGTGCGTCGGCGGCGACGTGCGCGGCCGGGAACCGCGGGCGCCGCCTCGACGAGCTGGCGGTGCGCGATGTACCGGACGAGCTGTTCGTCGACGGTGCCGGTGACGGGGGAGAACAGGTCGAACAGCCGGCCGCCGGCGAGGACGTGCTGCCACAGCGGCACCGGCCGGTGCTCCTCGACGACGACGGTCGTCGGCCCGCGCACCCGGCCGATCCATTCGCCGAATTCCTCGGCATTGCTTACCGTCGCCGACAGGCTCACCAGGCGTACGGCAGGGGGGAGGGTGAGGATCGTTTCCTCCCACACGGCGCCGCGGTCGCGGTCGGCGAGATAGTGCACCTCGTCCATCACGACGTGGGTCAGCCCGGCGAGCAGCGGGGAACCGCCGTGCAGCATGCTGCGCAGCACCTCGGTCGTCATCACGACCACCGGGGCGTGCGAACGCAGCGAGAGGTCGCCGGTGAGCAGCCCGACGTGGTCGTCCCCGAACCGGGCGGCGAGATCGCTGTACTTCTGGTTGCTCAGCGCCTTGATCGGGGTGGTGTAGAAGCACTTGCCCTCACCGGCGAGCGCGAGGGTCGCGGCGAACTCGCCGACCACGGTCTTGCCCGACCCGGTGGGTGCGCACACCAGCACGTCCCGACCCTCGTCGAGCGCGCGGCATGCGCGGAGCTGGAAGTCGTCGAGGGCGAAACCGAGGGTCGCCGTGAATCTCGCGAGCCGGGATTCGTCCTGCTTGCACACACTCACCACAGTAGGGCCTTCGGCCCGGTGTGCCTTTGTGGCGGTCAGGGCCGCCACAAAGGCACACCGCGGGGAGGTCAGTCCTCCGCGACCTCGAGAGCGACCTCGATGTTGCCGCGGGTCGCGTTGGAGTACGGGCACACCTGGTGCGCCTTCTCGGTCAGCGCGAGTGCCTGCTCGCGCGGCACGTTCGGGAGGGTGACCTCGAGCGTGACGGTCAGCTCGAAGCCGCCGTCGTCGTTCGGGCCGATGGCCACGCGCGCTCCCACGGCCGAGTCGGTGATGTCTGCCTTCTCCTGCCGCGCGATGAGCTGCAGCGCCGAGTGGAAGCACGCGGCGTAACCGGCGGCGAAGAGCTGCTCGGGATTGGTGCCGTCGCCGGAGCCGCCCATTTCGGTCGGCATGGCGAGCTGCAGGTCGAGGCGGCCGTCGGCGGTGCGGACGTTGCCGTTGCGGCCGGCGCCGGTGGAGAGGGCTTCGGCGGTGTAGAGGACGTTCATGTCGTGCTCCCTGTCGTTGTCGATGTTGCGGTGTGGAGCGCCGCGGTCATTCGGTGGAGCGTGTCGCGCAGGGCGACCAGTTCGGCGATGTCGAGCCCCGATGCCCGGGCGATGCATTCCGGGATGTCCTGCGCGGCCGAGCGCATCTCGGTGCCGGCGTCGGTCAGGTGCACGACGACGCGGCGTTCGTCGGTGCTCTGCCGGCGTCGTTCGATCAGCCCGGCGGCTTCGAGCCGCTTGAGGAGCGGCGAGAGTGTCCCCGTATCGAGATCGAGCGCATCGCACAGGTCCTGGACCCCGCGACCGTCGCGTTCCCACAGCGCCAGCATCACCAGGTACTGCGGATAGGTGATGCCGAGCCGGTCGAGGTGCGGCCGGTAGACGGCGGTGGTGGCCCGCGAGGCGGTGTAGAGGGCGAAGCAGACCTGCTGGTCGAGAGCGAATGCGTCGGACACGACCATGAATGTAGTGCACGGTTATGTTGTGCACAATATAAATGGGCGCAACCATCCGGGTGATGCAGCTCACGCATCTCCGGGAATTGATCGGGGATCCGGCACGTTAGTTGAGTTCGTAAGACTCAAGTCTCGGAAGAAAGGCTTCGGAATGCCGTCATTCTTCGGGCCTGGTGGCCCTGGCCGCATCGACATCTCCCGCTTCCTCGGCCGCGGCACGCAGGACCTCATGGCAGCTGCGGCACGCTTCGCCACCGAACGCGGCGACGCGGACCTCGATGCGCTGCACATTCTCCGCGTCATGGCGGAGCAGGACCCGGCCCGGACGCTCATGACCCGCGCCGGAGCCGATCCCACCGCGGTCGTCGCCGCCGTCGACGAACGCCTCCCGGCGCCGGGCGCCGGAGACGGTGCGACCGCGCCGGTGCTCAGCGGCACCGTCCGGACCGCGCTGCTCGAGGCGCACCAACTCGCACGCGCGCTCGGCTCGACCTACATCGATCCCGAGCACGTGTTCTTCGCGCTCGCCGCCGACCGCACCCGCGGCCCGGGCCGGCTGCTCGCGTCGCTGGGGGTGACCCCGCAGTCGCTGCAGGCCGCCCTGCAACCGGCCACCGCGCCGCCGCAGGCCGAGTCCACCACCCCGACCCTCGACAAGTTCGGCGTCGACCTGACCGCCCGTGCGCGGGACGGGCAGATCGACCCGGTCATCGGCCGGGCCGACGAGATCGAGCAGACCGTCGAGATCCTGTCCCGGCGCACCAAGAACAACCCGGTGCTCGTCGGTGAGGCCGGTGTCGGCAAGACCGCGATCGTCGAAGGACTCGCCCAGCGCATCGTCGACGGGGACGTGCCGGACAGCCTGCGCGACAAGCGCATCGTCCAGCTCGACCTGACCGCGATGGTCGCCGGGACCCGCTACCGCGGCGACTTCGAGGAACGCCTGACGAACGTGCTCGACGAGATCACCGCGCAGTCCGGTGAGCTGATCGTGTTCATCGACGAGATCCACACCGTCGTCGGTGCGGGCGGCGGCGGCAGCGAAGGCGCCATGGACGCGGGCAACATCCTCAAGCCGAAGCTCGCGCGCGGCGAGCTGCACGTCGTCGGCGCCACGACCCTCGACGAGTACCGCAAGCACATCGAGAAGGACCCTGCTCTCGAACGACGGTTCCAGCCCGTCACCGTCGGTGAACCCACCCACGCGGATGCCGTCGCGATCCTGCGCGGCCTGCGTGACCGGTACGCCGAGTTCCACGGCGTCGTCTACACCGACGACGCGCTCGACGCCGCGGTGGACCTGTCCGTCCGGTACCTGCCGGACCGGCACCTGCCGGACAAGGCGATCGACCTGATCGACCAGGCCGGTGCCCGGCTGCGGCTGCGCACGCCGCGCGTCGACACCGTCGAGCTGCGGGACCGCCTCGCGGCGCTCGAGGCCGAGAAGGACGAGGCCGTCAAGGCGGAGCAGTACGAGCAGGCGTCGCGTCTGCGCGACGAGATCGCTTCCGTGCAGGCACGTCTCGGTCAGGCGGACCCGACGGCCGAGGCGCCCGAGGTGAACTCCGAGGTGATCGCCGAGATCGTCTCGCGGGCAACCGGAATCCCGGCGACCCGCATGACGCAGGCCGAGAAGGACCGGTTGCGTAATCTCGAGGACGAACTGCACAAGCGCGTCGTCGGGCAGGACGAAGCGGTGCGCGCGGTCGCGCGGGCCGTGCGACGCAGCCGCGCCGGCATGTCGGATCCGCACCGGCCCGTCGGCAGCTTCCTGTTCCTCGGGCCGACCGGCGTCGGCAAGACCGAACTGGCCAAGGCACTGGCCGAGGTGCTGTTCGGCGAGGAGAACAAGATGCTGCGCATCGACATGAGCGAGTTCGGCGAACGGCACACCGTCAGCCGCCTCGTCGGTGCCCCGCCCGGGTACGTCGGCTACGGCGAGGCCGGTCAGCTCACCGAGCAGGTGCGGCGCAACCCGTACTCGGTGGTCCTGCTCGACGAGATCGAGAAGGCACACCCGGACGTGTTCAACACGCTGCTGCAGGTGCTCGACGACGGCCGGCTCACCGACGGCCAGGGTCGCACGGTCGACTTCACCAACACCGTGGTGATCATGACCAGCAACCTGGGCTCGGACATCATCTCCAGCCGCGGCGGGGCGCTCGGCTTCACCACCGGTGACGCCGAAGCCGCCGAGAAGCCGCTGCGGGACCGGGTGATGGGTCGGCTGCGCGAATCGATGCGACCGGAATTCCTCAACCGCATCGACGAGATCGTGCTGTTCCGCAAGCTCGACACCGACCAGCTGCACCGCATCACGGATCTGCTGCTCGACAAGTCGCGGGCACGATTGCAGGCCAAGGGAATCGAGCTCGAGATCGCGGCCGACGCGGTCGACTGGATCGCCGAGCGCGGCCACCAGCCCGAGTTCGGGGCCCGGCCGTTGCGCCGCGCCATCCAGCGCGAGGTCGACGACCGCATCGCCGACCTGCTGCTCGACGACGAACTCGTCGAAGGCAGCGCTGTGACGGTCGCGGTGGAGGACGGCGAACTCGTCGTCCGGTAAGCACGTGGACAGGTGCCCCTCGCCCGAATCGGGCGAGGGGCACTTTCGCACGTTCTATATTCGCGGGATGGAGCAGATCCCCGTCTTGCCGCTGCCCGCCCGCACCCGGCTGTTCGGTGCCGTCCTGCGGGTCCTGGCCCGCGAGCCGTCCGACGGTCCGGAGATGGTCGCGTTGCGGGCACGCCGGGCCCGGCTGATCGCCTCCGCACCGGGACGGCTCGTCGTCGGGACGGACGCGGCGGGGGTGGTCGTGGCGGATCGGCACATCGACGACGGAATCCGGTTGCGCATCCACACCCCGGCCGGCACCGGACCGCGCCCGATCGTGGTGAACTACCACGGCGGCGGCTGGTGCATCGGATCGCCGGAGCAGTCCCGCTGGATGGCGGGCCGGGTCGCCGCGCAGGCCGGGGCGATCGTCGTGTGCCCGACCTACCGCCTCGCCCCCGAACACCCGTATCCGGCGGCGGTCGACGACGCGTGGACGGCATTGCAGTGGGTGCGGGCGAACGCGGCCGAACTGGGCGGGGATCCGGCCCGGATCGCGGTCATGGGCGACAGCGCGGGCGGGAACCTGGCCGCGGTCGCGGCCCTGCACGCCCGCGACACCGACGGCCCCGCGTTGCGCGCCCAGGTGCTCGTGTATCCGGCGGTGGAGATGTACGAGCGGTGGCCGTCCGAGGATGCCCACGCGGACGCGCCGCTGCTCACGTCGAAGCAGATGCGGACGTTCGGGCGGCTCTACCTCGGCGACGGCTACGGCACCGAGGATTGGCGGGCATCCCCGATCCGCGCCGCCTCGCACGAATCACTGCCGCCTGCATTGATTCTCACCGCCGGGCACGATCCGCTACGCGACCACGGTTTCCGCTACGCCGACGTACTGCGGGCGGCCGGTGTGGAGACCGAGCACCACCACTATCCCGACACGATCCACGGTTTCGTCGCCTTGCCCGGCGTCGCGCCCGCGGCGCACACCGCGGCCCGCGACGTCGTGGAGTTCCTGCGCCGAACCCTGTGACCCGTGCGTGTTTTCGGTAGCGGTGACTACCGAAAACGCGCACGGGGTGGGGCGCGCCGAGGGGGTCAGCGTGATTCCCCTCCGCGGTGGGTCAGGCAACCGGTTGTTCCCGTGTCACATCGGTGTGGACTCCGCAGAGTGGTCCAGCCAGATTCCTGCAGGTGCGCAGACCAGACCGATGTCCTTGAGGGTCGAGATCCCTGCCGGGGCGGCCACCACGTCGAAGGCCGCGTTGACTGCGGGCATCGCCGTCATCGTGTCCCATTCGTGGTTGCCCCACGTGTCGGGAGGGACGAACCGGATGCGGGTCTGCACTTCGGGCTCACCCTTGATGATGACGTGATAGTGGTTGTCGTCGAACTGCCAGTCCGTGTTGAGCTCTTTGGTGAGATACCACGCGACGTTGGATTGGACGACCGTCCTGCCTCCGATCGTGCCGTTCCAGCCGGCGCGTATCGCTGCGATGGTGTCCTTGTCGATGCGCAGCCAACCGAGATCGACATCTGTCGACGCCGTGGCGTGTTCGATGAAGAACTCCATGTCGTCCAGTCGGTAGCCCAGAGCGGTGGCCATGCGACGGACCGAGTCGCGGAAGGTGCTCAGCCACAGCTTCGACATTTCCACGGCCTCGGGCGTCGCTTCGGGCAGCGAGAAGCCGAGTGCCTGCCAGGTCTCGGCCGATTCGTAGACCGATACGTCGGCCGACTCGAAGATCGACACCCTTTCCACGTCTCGGCACACCGCGGTCATCGCCGTCACCATCGTGTTGATCCAGCCGGGGTTGACACCGGAGATGTAGAGCGAGCTGTTTCCGCGCTCGCAGGCGGCGGCCAGCTGTTTCTCCGTTTCTCCTTGGATCCCACCGACATTGAGAAACAGATTGGTGCTGATCACGTTGAGGCCGCTCTCCAGCAATCGCACGGCGTGATCGAGGTCGGCCATGAACGGCGTGTAGATCACCACGTCGGGATCCAGGGCGATCAGCGCGTCCACATCGGTCGTGGCGACGACTCCGGTGTCGGGGCGACCGCACAGGGAGCCGGCGTCCACCCCGTTCTTCTCGGGCGAGTAGGCGTAGACCCCGACCAATTCCAGCCGGGGGTCGTCGAGGATTCCGCGCAAACTGAGCTTGCCGACCTTTCCCGTGGTCCATTGGACAACTCGCAGTTTCGTCACTGGTTCCTCCATGCCGGCGCCGCCCCGGCTGGGCGGGTGGGGGTGTTCAACGGTCGTGCCGGCCGTCGGTGAGCACCTCCGGCCGCACTGTGAGAACGCAATTCTCCTCACGGGGTGGCCGGACTGTAGCAGGAGAACGGTCATATTCTCAGGGAATCGGGCTCACCCGATGGAACAGGAGACCGGCGACATCACCGTCCATGTGCGGGACGCCTTTCGCACAGGCGGATCCGACGATCGAGGGTGCCCTGAAGGCAGGGCGATATCACCCGGCTTCGGGGAAGTCCACGATCGCCAGGTTCAGCGGCAACTCGTCGGTCCGCGACTCCGGTTCCGGCAGCTTGCCCTGCAGGAACGTGCCGCTCAGGTAGTCGTCCGCATCGGCGATCTGCTGTGGCGCGACCTGCCCGTCGTAGTCGAAGCCCTTGATCTCGTACGGCAGCGAATCCGCCTCGAGCAGGCTCGGACCGTCCATCAACTGGAAATGCAGGTGGGATGCGTTCGCGTTGCCGGTGTTGCCGAGCTTGCCGAGCACCTGGCCCTCGGTGACCTTGTCGCCGGGCTTCACCGTGACCGACCCGGAGATCATGTGGGCGTACATGGCGTACACGCCGTTGCCCAGGTCGAGCACGACGTGGTTGCCGTCGACGTTCTCGACGGTCAATTTCGCCGCCAGTTCCGGATTGCTCGCGGGCAGGACACCCGGGGCATTCGCCTCCATCCCGTCGAGGATCGAGACCACGGTGCCGTCGGCGACGGCGAGGATGTCGGTCCCGTAGTCGACGTAGTGCCGCACCTGCGAACCTTTGCCCCGTTTCGGTCGACACGCCGACCGGTTGCGGCGTGTCGACCACGGCATCGGCGAGCCTGGTCGAGTGGC
>NZ_JBSFRG010000017.1:0-131352 GCF_053589115.1 Rhodococcus sp. NPDC003383
GCCGGTGACGGTGAGCCGGGCGAGTTGGGTGTCGGCGGCCGAGAGCCGGGCCATCGGACTTACCTGCGGTGGGGTTTGCAGGTCGGTGATCCGCAGTGGTGTCACCGCCGAGGCCGTCTCGTCGACCCGGCGGGTCCGGGCGAGCAGTTGACGGCGCACGCCCCGCGCGAACCCCGCCGGCACGTACTCCGCAGCAGAATCCGGTGCGGCGATGCGTCCGGTGGCGGGATCGAACCGGGCCGACAGCGCCGCGATCGCCGCATCCCGATACGCCAGGGTCCGCAGGGTCGCGGTGGCCTGGGCGGTGACCACCCGCGTCACCCGCGACGGCACGTACACCCCGCCGGGATAGATCGGGGTCCAGCCCAGACGCGCCGCCGCGACGTGCCCGTGCCTGGGCAGTGCCCGGCCGTCGCGGTCACGGCCGGCGGCCAGGGTGTCGAACGTGTCCGGGTGCCACAGGCGGGTGAGCAGTTCGGTTTCGGCGCCGGCGATCAGGTCGAGCAGCCACCGGACGCGAATATCGAGGTCGTCGAGTCCGATCGGCTCGCCGGTGCTGTCGTCGACCGCCGCGTACGGGCGGGTGGTGAACGCGAACGGGCGCCGGTCGATCGGTGCGGTGTTGCTCATCCGTTCACCCCCCGCCCCGTGTCGTCGTCGATCGGTTCCCGCCGGGACCATCTCGTCGTGCTCGACCGCGGCGTCGACCGTAGCGTCGGGCACCGACAGATTCGGTTCGGTCCGCGTCCCGACCGGGTCGGGGTGTGTGCCGGCGCGGTGACCGACCCTTGCGATGCGTGCCGATCCCGCTCTTTCCGAGACACGCAGCAGGCAACAGGAAGAATCGGAGAGTATGACCGAGTATCGGATTTCTCGTCGACTGTTGTGAGCCTTCGCGCGGTCCTGCCGGGCCGTCGAAGAGGCCGGATACGACGCGCTCTTCGCTGCGGATCACCTCGGCGTGCCCGCACCGTTCCCGACGTTGGTGGCCGCCGCGCACGCCACCGAGCGGCTGCGGGTGGGGACCCTGGTGCTCAACGCCGCGTTCTGGAATCCGGCGCTGCTCGCCCGCGAGATTGCCACGACCGACGCGCTCACCGGTGGCCGGCTCGAGGTCGGCCTCGGCGCCGGGCACATGAGGTGGGAGTTCGAATCCGCCGGCATCGCGTGGGAACCCTTCGGTGCCCGCGCCGACCACCTCGAAGCGACCATTGCCGAACTACGGCGGCTGTTCGCGCATCCCGGCTACGAGCCCCAGGCCGCGATGCGCGACGCCTTCGGCATGCCGATCCTGCGACCGGTCCAGCGGCACGGATTCGGCGGTGAGGGTCCGCCGCTGATCGTCGGTGGCACCGGGGACCGGATCCTCGCGATCGCGGCGGCGCACGCGGACATCGTCGGTGTCGCCGGCGCGTACCAGGTGCGAGGCCGTCCCCCGGGCACCTTCCGGATCGGGTCGGCCACCGAAGCCGACGACCGCGTCCGGTTCGTGCGGGCCTGCGCCGGGCCGCGCGCCGACCACATCGAGTGGCACACCCTGCTCCAGCTGGTGCTCGAAACCGACGACCGGGAAGCGGCGGCGGCTTCCGTCGCGGACAGGCTCGGATTGCCGGTGGGCGACCTGCTCGACACCCCGTTCCTGCTGATCGGCACGGTCGAGGAGATGGCCGCGCAGATCCTGAACGCGCGCGACCGTTACGGCTTCACCCACTTCACGGTGCACGCCCCGTTCCGGGACGTCTTCGCGCGGGTGATCGCGCGGGTCCGGGAGACCGAGCGCCCACCCGCCCCGGCCGACTGACCGCTCGCCGTTCCCGAAGCGTGCCTGTGACGGGGCCCGACGATCGTGTTTCGCTAGGCTGTCTCTTCAGCATGTCCATCTCTCCCGCCCCGAACCGCCGCGACCTGAAGTCGGCCCTCGCCGAGGTGTCGCTCCGCGACGAACAACGACTCCGCCGCAAGCTCGATCGCGCTCGCGGCGCCGACGCGCTCACCGCGATCGCCGCCGAGATCGAACGGGCCCGCATCCGCCTCGCCGAGCGGGCCGCCGCCGTCCCCGCGATCACCTATCCCGAGACGCTGCCGGTGTCGCAGCGCAAGGACGACATCGCGGCCGCGATCCGCGACCGGCAGGTGGTCGTCGTGGCCGGCGAGACCGGTTCGGGCAAGACCACGCAGATCCCGAAGATCTGCCTCGAACTCGGTCGCGGTGTGCGCGGGCTGATCGGGCACACCCAGCCGCGGCGCATCGCCGCGCGGGCGGTCGCCGAACGTCTCGCCGAGGAACTCGACACCGAACTGGGCGAGACCGTCGGCTACACGGTGCGCTTCACCGACCAGGTGTCGGACTCGACACTGGTCAAGCTCATGACCGACGGCATTCTGCTCGCCGAGATCCAGCGCGACCCGCTGCTGCGCCGCTACGACACCCTGATCATCGACGAGGCCCACGAGCGCAGCCTCAACATCGACTTCATCCTCGGCTACCTGCAGCAGCTGCTGCCCCGACGGCCCGATCTGAAGGTGATCATCACCTCGGCGACGATCGATCCGGAACGGTTCGCACGACACTTCGCCGCCCCCGACGGGACCCCGGCACCGATCGTCGAGGTGTCGGGGCGGACGTTCCCGGTCGAGATCCGGTACCGGCCGCTCACGGTCGAGGTCGGCGATCAGCTGATCGACCGGGATCCCGTCGATGCGGTGTGCGAGGCGGTCGAGGAACTGCAGGCCGCCGGTGACGGCGACATCCTGGTGTTCCTCTCCGGTGAACGCGAGATCCGCGATACCGCCGACGCCCTGCGCGACCGCAAGCTGCGCAACACCGAGATCCTGCCGCTGTATGCGCGGTTGTCGGCGGCCGAGCAGCACAAGGTCTTCACCCCGCACACCGGCCGCCGGGTGGTGTTGTCCACCAACGTCGCCGAGACGTCGCTGACCGTCCCCGGTATCCGCTACGTCGTCGACCCCGGTACCGCGCGCATTTCGCGCTATTCGGTGCGGACCAAGGTGCAGCGGCTGCCGATCGAGGAGATCTCGCAGGCGTCGGCGCGGCAGCGGTCCGGTCGCTGTGGCCGCGTCGCCGACGGTATCTGCATCCGGCTGTACTCCGAGGAGGACTTCGAAGCCCGCCCGGAGTTCACCGAACCGGAGATCCTGCGCACCAACCTGGCGTCGGTGGTGCTGCAGATGACCGCGCTCGGTCTCGGCGACATCGCGTCGTTCCCGTTCGTCGAGCCACCGGACCCGCGCGCGATCCGCGACGGCATCGCGTTGCTCGAGGAACTCGGTGCCCTCGAGCCGGCCAAGCGCGACGAGCTGCCCAAGCTCACCGCCACCGGCCGCGAACTCGCGCGGCTGCCCGTCGACCCGCGGATGGCGCGGATGATCGTCGAGGGCCACCGCAACGGCTGCCTGCGCGAGGTGCTGATCATCGTGGCGGCGTTGTCGATCCAGGACGTGCGTGAACGTCCCGCCGAGTTCCAGCAGGCAGCCGACGAGAAGCACGCCCGCTTCGCGGTCGAGGGCTCCGATTTCCTGGCCTTCCTGCGCCTGTGGGACTACCTGAAGGAACAACGGAAAGCACTGTCGTCCAACCAGTTCCGGAAGATGTGCCGCAACGAGTTCCTGCACTGGCTGCGGATCCGCGAATGGCAGGACCTGCAGGGGCAGCTGCGTCAGATCACCCTGAACCTCGGCTGGGAGACCCGTCACCAGGACGTCTCCGAGGACTCGATCCACCAGTCGCTGCTCGCCGGTCTGCTCTCCCACGTCGGGCTGCGCGAGGGTGACAAGCGGGACTATCTCGGGGCGCGCGGTTCGCGTTTCGCGATCTTCCCCGGGTCGTCGCTGTTCAAGAAGCCACCGCGTTGGGTGATGGCCGCCGAACTCGTCGAAACGTCGCGGCTGTGGGCGCGCATGGCGGCGCGCATCGAGCCGGAATGGGTCGAGAAATTGGCCCCGCATCTGGTCAAACGCACGTACTCGGAGCCGCACTGGTCGATCAAACGCGAGGCGGCGATGGCCTACGAGCGCGTCACGCTCTACGGCATTCCTCTCGTGGCGCAACGCCCGGTGCAGTACGGCGCGATCGATCGGGAGGTCTCGCGCGACCTGTTCATCCGGCACGCGCTGGTGCAGGGCGAATGGCGCACGCGGCACAAGTTCTTCCACGCCAACCGGGCGTTGCTCGAGGACGTCGAGGAACTCGAGCATCGTGCGCGGCGACGGGACATCCTCGTCGACGACGAGACGCTGTTCGCCTTCTACGACGAACGGGTCGGACCGAATGCCGTGTCGGCCAGGCATTTCGACACGTGGTGGAAGAAGGCGCGCCAGCAGGATCCCGAACTGCTGACGTTCACCCCGGAAACGGTCGTCAATCAGGACGCCGCCGCGGTGCTCGAGGGGGACTATCCCGACGCGTGGCGGCAGGGCGATGTGCAGTTCCCGCTCACCTACCAGTTCGAGCCGGGCACCGAACAGGACGGTGTGACCGCCCGCATCCCCGTGGCGTTGCTGGCCGGGATCCGCCCGGTCGGGTTCGACTGGCTCGTGCCGGGCATGCGTCACGAACTCGTGACGGCATTGATCAAGACCTTGCCGAAACAGCTTCGGCGCCAAGTTGTTCCGGCACCGGATTTCGCGGCGGCCGCGCTCGCGTCGGTCACCGCGCGCAGCGAGCCGCTCGTCAACGCGATGGCCCGCGAGTTGTCGCGGCTCGGGAACTGCCGCATCGAACCGAGCGATTTCGACGTCGCGGCCCTGCCCGAACATCTGCGGCTGACGTTCGCGGCGGTCGACGAGCGCGGGAAGGTCCTGGGGCACAGCAAGAGCCTGGCGGACCTGCGCAAGAAGCTGGCGGTGCGCGTCGACGCGGAGGTGGCGCGCGCTGCGTCGAGCACCGAACGCGCGCCGGCGCTGGTGTGGACGGCAGAGACGCTCGGCACGCTGCCGGAGACCGTGACGCGCACGGTCGGGAACCAGCAGGTGACCGGCTATCCGGCCCTGGTGAGCGAGGGGTCCGGTGTCGCGGTCCGAGTCCTGAGCACCCCGCAGGCACAACGCGCCGCGACCCGCACCGGCCTGCGGGCGCTGCTGCTGGCGGCGGTTCCGACGCAGGCGCGCGCCGCCACGTCGGGGCTGACCAACGCGGAACGTCTCGCGCTCGGCCGCAATCCGGACGGTTCGTTCGACGCGCTGCTCGAGGACTGCCGGGCCTGCGCCGTGGACGAACTGGTCGCGGCGCACGGCGCGCCGATCCGGACCCCCGAGGAATTCGAGGCGATGGTCAAGACGGTCCGGGCGCAGCTGCCCGGCCGGGTGTCGGCGCTGCTGAAGCTGGTGGTGCCGGCGCTGTCCCGGGCCCACGAGGTCGGGGTGCTGCTGGACCGGGTGCGCGGCGAGGCCGCCGACGATGTGCGGGAGCAACTGGCCTCGCTGCTGTTCGCGGGCTTCGTGACCGACCTCGGCAGTCGCCGTCTCGCGGACCTGCCGAGATATCTCGCTGCCGCAGCGCAGCGCCTCGAGGCACTGCCGGCGAGCGCCCACCGCGACGCCCAGGGCATGGACGTACTCGACCGGGTGTACGCCGAATACGATCGGCTGCTCGCCCGGCTGCCCGAGGAACGCCGGGCCGCCGCGGACGTGAACGAGGTCTACTGGTTGATCGAGGAGCTGCGGGTGAGCCTGTTCGCGCAGGGCCTGGGAACTCGGATCCCGGTGTCGGAGAAGCGAATCATGAAGGCCATCAGCGCGATTCGCTGAACGGTCGGGCGCCGGCGGCCGGCCGGGCGCCGCGCCGACACCCGCGGGGTCAGTCCTCGCCGGGGTCGGTGCTGCGCCGCGCCTGATGCTCGCGCAGTTCCTTGATCTCGCGTTCGAAGTCCTCCGCCGAGCTGAAGCCCCGGTACACGGACGCAAATCGCAGATAGGCGACCTCGTCGAGGTCCCGGAGCGGGCCGAGGATGGCCAGACCGACTTCGTGGCTGGGCACCTCGGGAGAACCCTTGGCCCGCACCGCGTCCTCGACCTGCTGCGCCAGCAGGTTGAGCGCGTCGTTGTCGACCGCGCGACCCTGGCACGCGCGGGCGACGCCGCGCACGACCTTCTCGCGGCTGAACGGCTCGGTCACGCCGCTGCGCTTGACGACGGACAGCACCGCGGTTTCGACGGTGGTGAATCGGCGGCCGCATTCGGGACATGCCCGGCGCCGGCGGATCGCGGCGCCCTCATCGGCCTCGCGCGAATCGACGACCCGGGAATCCGGGTGCCGGCAGTACGGGCAATACATGTCGGTTCCTTCGTCGCTGCCGTGCGGGCCGCGACGTCGGCGTCGAACCGTCTTCCCGAGGTCATCCCCGCCCTGAGGTGGAGCTGCCCCGACGCGACCACACGGGGTGGTGTGGCTTACAGGAATCGACAATACCTGCCGGCCGGATTCGTCCCGGTCCGGTCCCCGGTCGAGCACGGCAGCTCACCCGCGGCCGACGACCGGAACGATGAGCTGCTGACCGGGACGCACCGTGGTGCCGGACAGCATGTTGAGCTCGGAGATCTGCTCCACTACCTGGACCGTGGCGGCGTCCGGGGCGATCCGGGCGGCGACGTCGGCGAGCGATTCGCCGATTCTGACGACCGCGACGTCGGTGCGCGGAACATGCGCCGCGACCTCGCTCGTCCGCAGGTACCCCACCGCGAGGATCGCGACGAGCGCGGTCGCAGTGAGGAGCACCGTCACCACCGTCTGCCGCACGGCCCGGGGGAACGACAGCGCCGCCGGGCGGGTGCGGTCGGTGCACGCGACGGGAGCCGCTGCCGGACGGCGGTATTCGATGTGTCCCGCATTCGGGCGGGGAAACGGCGGCCGGACCGGGAAGCGATAGATCCGGGCGTCCCGCTCGTGGGCGGGGTCGACCCGCATCGGGCCGGTCGTGAACTCGTTCCACTCGGTTCGGCGAACTGCTGCTGCACCCATCGGATCCTCCGTGCTCGACCGGTCGCGGTACTCGATCGGCTGCGCGAACTGCGCATTTCTCGCTCGATCGCTCAAGTGTTCGATCTATGTCGACCCTTCGTTCGATCAAAGGTTCGAAGAACATCTGTTCGAATTTCTACCACGCCATGATCGACTTGTCAGCTTTTCGAGCCGGAAATCTCGAACAGGTGTTTGATAACGCGCGCGAATGCGGATAGATTCGATACATCACAACCAGCACATCCGACACTCGACGCACGGAGGTCACGACCATGACGGACGCCAACTCCGCGAGCGGCCCCGCCCGGACGGTCGTCGCCGATTCGACGGCCGGGCTCACCGAGCGCCAGCGGCGCGTTCTCGAAGTGATCCGCGATTCGGTGGCCGAGCGAGGGTACCCGCCGAGCATCCGGGAGATCGGCGACGCTGTCGGGCTCAACTCCACGTCGTCCGTGGCCCATCAGCTGCGCACCCTCGAACGCAAGGGCTTCCTGCGGCGCGACGCCAACCGGCCGCGCGCCGTCGATGTCCGCGGCCTCGAGGACAGCGCGGTCACCCCCGACGACAGCACCGAGACCACCGCTCCCGCAACGTCGGCGGTACCGTCCGCGGCGATGGTGCCGGTCGTGGGCAGGATCGCGGCCGGTGGCCCGATCCTCGCCGAGGAGGCCGTCGAGGACGTCTTCCCGCTCCCCCGCGAACTCGTCGGCCAGGGATCGCTGTTCCTGCTCAAGGTCGTCGGCGAATCGATGATCGACGCCGCGATCTGCGACGGCGACTGGGTGGTCGTGCGCCAGCAGAACGTCGCCGAGAACGGCGACATCGTCGCTGCGATGCTCGACGGGGAAGCCACCGTGAAGACCTTCAAGCGAGTGAAGAAGGACGTGTGGCTCATGCCGCACAATCCGATGTTCGAACCGATCCCCGGCAACGACGCCGTCATCCTCGGCAAGGTCGTCACCGTGATCCGGAAGATCTGAGATCTCCCACAACGACATCGGGGCGGTACCGCGATTGCGGTACCGCCCCGATGTGGTTTTCCGGAAGGTCGCTCAGACGTTCAGCGAACGGCCGATGACCTCCTTCATGATCTCGTTGGTGCCGCCGTAGATCTTCTGCACGCGAGCATCCAGGTACGCCTTCGCGACCGGGTACTCACGCATGTAGCCGTAGCCGCCGTGCAACTGGAGGCACCGGTCGATGAGCTCGACCTGCTTGTCGGTGGTCCAGTACTTCGCCATCGCCGCCTCCGGCACGGTGAGCGTGCCGGCGTTGAGCGACTCGATGCACTTGTCGACGAACACGCGCGCGATCTGCGTCTCGGTGGCGAGTTCGGCCAGCTCGAACCGGGTGTTCTGGAACTTGCCGATGGACTTGCCGAACGCCTTGCGGTCGCGGCAGTACTGCAGGGTGTCCTCGAGGACCTGCTCCATGGCGGCCGCGGCGACCACCGCGATCGACAGGCGCTCCTGCGGGAGGTTCTGCATCAGGTAGATGAAGCCGAGGCCCTCTTCACCGAGCAGATTCGCGCCGGGCACGCGCACGTTGTCGAAGCTCAGCTCCGCGGTGTCCTGCGCGTCGAGACCGATCTTGTCGAGATTGCGGCCGCGCTCGAAACCGGGCATGCCGCGCTCGACGACGAGGAGCGAGAAGCCCTGGGCGCCCTTCTCGGGGTCGGTGCAGGCAACGACGATCACCAGGTCGGCGTTGATGCCGTTGGTGATGAACGTCTTGGAGCCGTTGAGGATCCAGTCGTCGCCGTCGCGCACCGCACGGGTCTTGATGCCCTGCAGGTCGCTACCGGTGCCGGGTTCGGTCATCGCGATGGCGGTGATGATCTCGCCGGAACAGAAGCCGGGCAGCCACCGCTGCTTCTGCTCCTCGTTCGCGAGGTTCAGCAGGTAGGGAGCCACGACGTCGTTGTGCAGCATGAAACCGACACCGCTGTAGCCGCCGCGGGTGGTCTCCTCGGTGAGCACGACGTTGTACCGGAAGTCGTCGACACCGCCTCCGCCGTACTCCTCGGGAACGGCCATGCCCAGAAAGCCCTGCGCCCCGGCCTTCTTCCAGACCTCACGGTCGACGATCTTGTCCTTCTCCCACTGCTCGTGGAAGGGTGCCACCTCCTGCTCGAGGAACTTCCGGTACGACTCGCGGAAGAGTTCGTGTTCGGGTTCGAAGAGGGTGCGTTCCATGTGCGCTCCTGTAGGTCACGGCGTACTTCGCCCTTACGGTAGGCAAGTACCACCTGTTGTGACGCTGACAGGAGCGAGCACGTTTTGTGACAGTTGTCGCCGGTGTGGAACGGCGGCAGGGTCACCCTCGGAGGTTCGCCAACTTCCGGAGGATCGGGTAGGCGACGAGGATGCCGATCGATCCCCATGCGATGCCGCCGAGTTCGACCGATCCGATCGACAGCGTCAGGTCGCCGATGCCCGCGACGAGCGCGGCAGCCACGACGGTGAGGTTCACCGGGTCGGTGAAGTCGACCTTCGCGTCCATCCAGATGCGGACGCCGAGGATGCCGATCAGGCCGTACAGGACCAGGGTCGCGCCGCCGAGCACGCCGTCCGGGACGGTGAAGACGAGTGCGCCGAATTTCGGGGAGAACGCCAGGACGACGGCGGTGGCCGCGGCAACCCAGTACGCGGCGGTCGAGTAGACGCGGGTGGCGGCCATGACCCCGATGTTCTCGGCGTAGGTCGTCGTGCCCGAGCCGCCCCCGAAGCCGGCGAGGGTCGTAGCCAGGCCGTCGGCGAACAGGGCATCGCCGGCGACGTCGTCGAGATTGCGTCCGGTCATCGCGGACACGGCCTTGACGTGGCCGACGTTCTCGGCGATCAGGACGATCACCACGGGCAGCGCGACCAGCACGACCGACAGCTGGAACGTGGGGCCGCGCAGTTCCGGAACCCCGAACCAGGCGGCGTCGCGCAGCGCCGTGAGCCGGTCGTCGGCCAGACCGCCGGTGACCGCGGCGAACACCCAGCCGATCACGACACCGACGAGGATGCCGAGCCGGCCGAGCAGGCCGGGACCGAGCACGGTGACCAGCAGGATCGAGACCAGGGTGATCGCGGCGATCAGCGGCTGCGCCTCGAACGAGCCGACGGCGGTGGGGGCCAGGTTCAGGCCGATGAGCGCGACGATCGCGCCGGTCACCACCGGCGGCATCACGGCGTCGATGACGCGGGCGCCGAGCGCCTTGACCACGAGCCCGACGACGGCGAGCAGCACGCCGACGGCGACGATGCCGCCCAGTTGCGCGGCGGGTCCATCGGCCGCCGACGCGGTGAGCGGGGCGATGAAGGCGAAGGACGAACCGAGGTAGCTGGGCACCCGGCCCCGCGTGATCAGCAGGAACAGCGCGGTGCCGATCCCGGAGAACAGCAGCGTCGTGGTGACCGGGAAACCGGTGATCGTCGGCACCAGCAAGGTGGCTCCGAACATGGCGATGACGTGCTGCATGCCGATGCCGACGGTCCGCGGCCAGGACAACCGTTCGTCCGGAGCCACGACCCCGCCGTGGGTGATGCGGCGGCCGTCACCGTGCAGTGTCCAGCCGACGCCCGCACGTGCCCTCTTCGTGGTCTTCACCGGTTCGCTCACGAAACGGAATCGTAAGGCCAGGAATGCGCCGCGCAGTGGTCAGCCCAGGATGTGGGTGACCGCCGCACGGGCGGACGCCGGATCCGCGGCGGCGACGGCCGCTTCGGCGGCCTCCCGGCACCGGTCGAGCGTGACCGTCGCGAGCCGGGCGCCGACCGCGCCGACCGCGGCCGCCGCGCACGACAGCGAGGTGACGCCGAGCCCGGCCAGTACGCAGCCGAGCAGCGGATCGGCGGCGGCCTCCCCGCACACTCCGACCGGTTTTCCGGCCGTCCGGCCGGCCTCCGCGGTCCGGGCGACGAGCGCGAGCACGGCCGGCTGCCACGGGTCGGTCAGCGCCGCGAGCTGCGGGGACATGCGGTCGGCGGCCATCGTGTACTGGCCGAGATCGTTGGTGCCGACGGACAGGAAGTCGACGTGCTCGAGCAGCCGGTCGGCGAGCAGTGCCGCGGCGGGCACCTCGATCATGACGCCCGGCACCATCTCCCGGGCCCGTACCAGCGCGGCGAACCGGGCGGCCTCGGCGACGGTCGCGATCATCGGGGCCATGACCCACGGCGACTGGCCGGTGCGCGCGGCCGCCTCGGCCACCGCGTCGAGTTGCCGCTCGACGATGCCGGGTGCGGTCGCCTCGATCCGGATGCCCCGCACACCGAGCGCCGGGTTGTGTTCGTCGGGATGGGTCACGAACCGCAGCGGCTTGTCGGACCCGGCGTCGAGGGTGCGCACGACGACCTTGCGCCCGGCATAGGCGGTGAGCACCTCCGCGTAGATGTCGGCCTGCTCGGCCACCGACGGTTCGACGTCCCGGTCCAGGAAGCACAGCTCGGTGCGGAACAGCCCGACTCCCTCGGCGGGGGTCTGCCGGGCTGCACGCGCGCCGGCACCGTCCTGCACGTTCGCGAGGATCGCGACCGGGTGGCCGTCGGCGGTGGCACCGGGGCCGGTCCAGGAGGCCACGCGGGCGCGTTCCTGCCGGTCCACCTCGACCGCCGCGCGTGCGGCCTCCGGGTCCGCATCCATGCGGATCTCGCCGGTGGAACCGTCGAGCAGGACGGCCGCGCCCGCCGGGATCGCGTCGAGTCCCGCCGCGGCGACCACGCACGGAATGCCCAGCTGGCGCGCGATGATCGCGGTGTGGCTCGTGGGTCCGCCCAGGGTGGTGGCCAGCCCGATGATGCGGGTGGGGTCCAGGCCGGCGGTATCGGCCGGGGCGAGGTCCTCGGCGAGCAGCACCGACGGCTCGTCGGGCAGCTGGATTCCCGGTTCCGGATGTCCGCTAAGTTCCGCGACGACGCGGTCGCGGATGTCGCGCAGGTCGGTGACCCGTTCGGCCATCAGCCCGCCCAGTTGGCTGAACATCGTGGCGAACTGCTCGGTGGTGTCGATCGCGGCGGCGACGGCGTCCGATCCGTTGCGGATCCGGCCGGTGGCGGCGCCGATCCAGGCGCGGTCCTCGGCGAGGCCGGCGTTGGCCAGCAGCACCTCGGCGGCGGCGCCGGAGGCGTGGGCGGCGCGGGCCCGCAGTCTGTCGGCGACGACGCTCGCGGCGGCCGTGAACCGTTCCGCTTCGGCTGCGCGGGCGGTGTCGGGAACGCCCGCGTGCGCGGTGGGTAGTTCGGGGCGCGGCGCGGGGCGGATCGCCGGGCCGTAGGCCACACCGGGCACGACGGGGGTTCCGTGGACTTCGCGCACCGGCGAACCGTCTGCCACCGGCATCACGTTCTTCATGCTTCCTCCTCGCCACTGGCGGAGATCGATGTGATCGAGATTACTCCGGAGCATTGACATGTCAACACATACGGGCGTAAAACAACATAAAGCAACATTTTCCGCAGGCGACGAGGAGACCCGGTGTACGCAGAGGAACGGCAACAGGCGATCGGCGAGCTGATCGAGCGGCGCGGACGCATGTCCGTCGCCGAACTCGCCGGTCGGTACGGCGTCACGACCGAAACCGTCCGCCGCGATCTGGCCATGCTCGAACGGCTCGGCCACGTGCGGCGTGTCCACGGCGGCGCCATCCCGGCCGCATCCCTCACCGTCACCGAACCCGGCCTGGCCGAACGCGACCAGACCCGCGCCGGATTCAAGGACCGCATCGCCGCGGCCGCCACCCGGTTCCTGCCGGAATCCGGCGGGAGCGTCGTCATCGACGCGGGAACCACGACCGGTCGCCTGGTCGCGGCCCTGCCCACCGATGTCGACCTCACCGTCGTGACGAACTCGGTGCCCATCGCGGCACGGCTCGCCGGGCTCGGCTCCGTCCGGCTGCATCTGCTCGGCGGTCGCGTCCGCGGCGTCACGCAGGCCACCGTCGGCGAGGACGCGTTGCGCTACCTCGGCATGCTGCACGTCGACGTCGCCTTCATCGGCACCAACGCACTGTCCGCCGATCACGGCCTGTCGACGCCCGACGCGGACGAGGCCGCGGTGAAGCGCCGGATGGTCGAGGCCGCGGACCGCGTCGTCGTGGTCGCCGACTCCTCCAAGATCGGCCGGCGGCACCTGCTGAGTTTCGCTCCCCTCGCTGCCGTCGACGTCCTCGTCACCGACAGCGAGATCGACGAGACCGACCGAATCCAGCTCATGGAACAGGGAATCGAGGTGGTGACGGCGTGATCGTCACACTGACCGCCAATCCGAGCCTGGACCGCACGATCGCGCTGTCCGGCCCGCTCGTCCGAGGCGCCGTGCACCGCACCGCCGAGGTGCTCGTCGACCCCGGAGGCAAGGGCATCAACGTCGCACGGGTTCTGCACGCCGTCGGCCACCCGGTTCTCGCGATCCTGCCGGGCAACCCGGGAGACCCACTCCTCGCCGCCCTCGAAACACACGGAATCGACTGCCTGGCAATAGAAACCGCATCGCTCGCACGAACCAACACCACCGTCGCCGAACCCGACGGCACCACTACGAAACTCAACGAACCCGGCAGTGCATACGGCCCCCGGACACGCGCGGAACTCCGGGCCGCCGTGGTCGCCCGGGCCGCCGGGGCGGACTGGACGGTGCTCTCCGGATCGCTGCCCCCGAGCGTTCCGGACGACTGGTACGCCGACCTGGTGTGTGCACTGCGCGCCACCGGAACCCGGATCGCGGTGGACACGTCCGAGGCGCCGCTGCTGGCACTCTCGGCACGGTTCCCGGAGGCCGCACCGGACCTCGTGAAACCGAACTCCGACGAACTCGCCCAGCTCACCGGTGCCGATTCCGCGGCGCTCGAAGCCGCCGCGGCCGCCGGCGACACCGCTCCGGTGGTCGCGGCCGGGCGCAGCCTCGTCGCCCGCGGGGTCGGGGCGGTGCTGGCCACGCTGGGCGCCGCCGGTGCGGTGCTGGTCACCGCCGAGGGTGCGTGGCGGGCCGTGGCACCGGCTGTCACCGCCCGCAGCACGGTCGGCGCCGGCGATTCGTCGCTCGCCGGCTACCTCGTCGCCGAACGCAACGGTCTCGGCCCGGCCGACCGGCTCCGGCACGCCGTGGCGTACGGATGCGCCGCCGTCGCCCTGCCGGGCACCGCACTGCCCGGCCCGGACTCGGTCGATCCGGCCGCGGTGACCGTCACCGACCTCGATCCCCGCTCCGCGGTACTCCCCCACCACTCGTAAGGACCTGTCATGCCAGATACCGCACCCGCGATCATCGCCGCGGATCTCATCACGCTCGACGCCGACCTCGGCACCGACAAGGCCGCGGTGATCACCGCACTGGCCCAGCGGCTCACCGGAGCGGGCCGCGCCTCCGACGCCGACGCACTCGCGGCCGCCGCCCTGGCCCGGGAGGACAAGTCGGCGACCGGTCTTCCCGGAGGCCTGGCTATCCCGCACTGCCGGTCCGAGGCGGTCACCGCGGCGTCGCTCGGATTCGCGCGGCTGGCCCCGAAGGTCGACTTCGGTGCCCCCGACGGCCCCGCCGACCTCGTGTTCCTGATCGCCGCACCCGAAGGGGCCGGCGCCGAACACATGAAACTGCTGTCGTCGCTGGCCCGCGCGCTGGTCCGCCCCGAGTTCGTCGCGTCGCTGCGCGGCGCCGCCACCGAGGCGGACGTCATCGCCCTCGTCGAGGGCGTGTTGCCGCCACCACCCCAGCCGGCGCCGGAACCTGTGTCGGAACCCCGGCCGGAACCCGAAGCGGAGGCGGTGTCCTCCGACGCGGCCCCCACCGAACGCACGATCGTCGCGATCACCGCGTGCCCCACCGGCATCGCCCACACCTACATGGCCGCCGACGCCCTCACCGCAGCCGGGCAGCGCGCGGGCGTCACCGTCCGCGTCGAGACCCAGGGCTCGGCCGGCAGCACTCCCCTGCCGGCCGCGGCGATCGCCGCCGCGGACGCGGTCATCTTCGCGACCGACGTCGGCGTCAAGGGCCGCGAGCGCTTCGCCGGTAAGCCCGTGGTCGCGTCCGGCGTCAAGCGTGCGATCAACGAGCCCGACGCGATGATCGCCGAAGCGGTCCGTGCCGCAGCCGACCCGTCCACCGCGACCGTCGAGGCCGGTTCCGCTCCCGCGGATGCGGAGGAGACCCGGGGCGGCGAACTCGGCTGGGGCACCCGCATCCGGCAGATCCTGCTCACCGGCGTGAGCTACATGATCCCGTTCGTCGCGGCGGGTGGTCTGCTCATCGCGCTGGGATTCCTGCTCGGCGGGTACGACATCTCCGATTCGGCCGCCGATATCGTAGTGAACAACACCCTGTGGGACCTGCCGGCCGGCGGAGTCGCCACCTATCTCGGCGCGGTGCTGTTCCAGCTCGGGTCGCTGGCGTTCTCGTTCCTGGTGCCCGCCCTCGCCGGGTACATCGCCTTCGCGATCGCCGACCGCCCCGGCCTGGCACCCGGATTCACCGCCGGCGCGGTCGCGGTCTTCGTCGGCGCCGGGTTCATCGGCGGTCTCGTCGGCGGCATCATCGCCGGTTTCGCGGCCCTGTGGGTGGGACGGATCCCGCTGCCGGTGTGGGCGCGCGGGCTCAAGCCCGTCGTGATCATCCCGCTGCTCGCCACGCTCATCGTCGGGGCGCTGATGTTCCTGGTGCTGGGCCGGCCGCTGGCCGCGATCACGACCGGGCTCACCGACTGGCTCAACGGCCTGTCCGGCGGCTCCGCCGTGATCCTCGGTGTGATCCTCGGCCTGATGATGTGCTTCGACCTCGGCGGCCCGGTCAACAAGGCCGCGTACGCGTTCGCGGTCGCTGGCCTGTCCGTCGACAACCACGCATCGCTGCAGATCATGGCCGCGGTGATGGCCGCCGGGATGGTGCCGCCGCTGGCGATGGCGCTGTCCTCGACGCTGCGGCCGAAGCTCTACAGCCCCGCGGAACGCGAGAACGGCAAGGCCGCGTGGCTGCTCGGTGCGTCGTTCATCTCCGAGGGGGCGATCCCGTTCGCCGCGGCCGATCCGTTCCGCGTGATCCCGTCGATGATGGTCGGCGGCGCCGTGACCGGCGCGATCGTGATGGCGACCGACGTCACGCTCACCGCCCCGCACGGCGGCGTGTTCGTGATCTTCGCGATGGACCGGGTCCTGTGGTTCTTCATCGCCCTTGCCGCCGGCACGGCCGTCGGCGCCCTGTGCGTCACGCTCGCCAAGGAAGTCAAACGCCCCGCCCACCTGACCACCACGGCCCCGGCACCGCAGCCGGTCGCCGCCTGACCCATCGAACCCCCGATTCGACCGATCGAAGGAGATCCCATGTCCAGCACCACCGTCACCGTCGGCTCGTCCATCGGCCTGCATGCCCGTCCCGCCGGGATCATCGCGGAGGCCGTCGTCGCGGCCGGTGTTCCCGTCACCCTCGCGGTGGACGGCGGCGAACCCGTCGACGCGGGCTCCGCGCTGATGATCATGACACTCGGCGCCACCCAGGGAACGGCCGTCACCGTCAGCTGCGACGACGACGCCGTACTGGCGAAGATCGCGGAACTCGTGGTCACCGACCTCGACGCCTGACCGGATGTCAGCGGCGCGACGCCGGCCGGCCACGAGCCGGTCGGCGTCGCCGGCGCCACCACCAGCCCGCCGCGGCAGCCAGGACCACCGCCACGCCGGCTGCCGCCGCACCTTCCGCGACCGCGACACCGCTCGTGTCGGACACCGTGGTTTCCGGGGGTGCGAACAGGCCGGTCACCCCGCGCCACACCCGGATCTGCGGCAGCGGACCGCCGTTCGACTCGGACGCCGTGAGCAGATCACCGTCCGGGGTGAACGCGACCGCTTCCCCCTGCGGCTCACCGGCGACCGGGATGCGCAGTTGCGGGCCCGCGGCGAGTGCCGCCGCCAGGTCGCCGTCCGGGGCATGGAAGAGATACACGTCGGTGTAGGTGCGCACGGCCGCGACCGTGCCGTCGGCGCTGACCGCCCCACCGGTGATCAGGGTCGACGATCCCCCGGCGAGCGGTCCCCCCGGGGTGTCGGTGGGTCCGAGCCGGAGCACTCCGACCTGCTCGAGCGGATTCGGTCCGGGCGACGCGAGATCCGTGAGGGTCTTCCCGTCCGCCGGCCGGTAGACGGTGCTCGCACCGAACAAGGCCTTCGACACGAACAAGGGCACGCCGTCGCGACCGATGAGCAGGGTCTCACCGTCGCGGGCGCCGCTCGGGTAGGTCATCCGGTACAGGTCACCGGCACCGGTGGCGGGGTCGAGGGAGATCAGCGCGACGGTCTCCCGGCGTGCGGTGTTGTCGCCGGTGTCGGACAGCCAGAGCCGCCGATCCGGTCCGGCCGCAAGGTCTTCCACGTCGTAGGGGTCGACCGGTGCAGGGATGCGGCGCACGACCGAGCAGTCGTCACCGAGTTCGACGACCGACTCGTCCGCCCCCGCATCGGGTACTGCGAACAGGCGGCCGTCGAGCATCGCGAGTCCGGACAGTTCCGCGAGTCCGGCGTCCGACGGGGTGCACAACACCCCCTCCTGCACGTCCGCGATCGGCACGTCCTGCGCCTGGGCGCTCGCCGGTGCCGGTGCGGCGAGCGCCGCGAGCACGATCGTCCCCGTGAGCGCCGCGAGCAGAACCGTCCCTACGAGCGCAGCGAACACGTTCGGCACAGTGCCCGGCGCGGCCCCCACCCCCGTCCGCACTAGGCGGCGTACTCGACCAAGGCCGAGGCCAGCGCCTTCGGTACGCGGGCGTGGACGCGCGTGCCGTCCTCGCCGTGCGCGGATTCGAGGATCTGCCCGTCCGTGTGGATGCGGGCCAGCAGGTCTCCGCGCGTGTACGGCAGCATCACCTGGACCTCGACGTCCGGATCTTCGAGCAGTCCGGCGACCCGGTCGCGCAGCTCGTCGAGACCTTCGCCGGTGCGTGCCGACACGAAGATCGCGTCCGGAAGCAGCCCGCGCAGCTGCATCAGCATCACCGGATCGGCGGCGTCGATCTTGTTGACGACGATCAGTTCCGGCGGCGCGGGCGCATCGGATTCGCGCAGCACCTCGGTGACGACCTCGCGGACCGCCTTGATCTGCTCGGTAGGCATCGGGTCGGATCCGTCGACGACGTGCATCAGCAGATCCGCGTCCGCGACTTCCTCGAGGGTGGAACGGAACGCCTCGACGAGCTGGGTCGGCAGGTGCCGCACGAATCCGACGGTGTCGGTCAGCACGAACTCGCGCCCGTCCGGCAGCGCTGCGCGCCGGGTGGTCGGATCGAGGGTCGCGAACAAGGCGTTCTGCACCAGAACCCCGGAGCCGGTCAGCGCATTGAGCAGGCTCGACTTGCCGGCGTTGGTGTATCCGACGATCGCCACCGACGGAATGCGGTTGCGCAGCCGGCGGGTCCGCTTGGTGTCGCGGGCCGCCTTCATCGCCTTGATCTCGCGGCGCAGCTTCGCCATGCGTTCGCGGATGCGACGGCGATCGGTTTCGATCTTCGTCTCACCGGGGCCGCGCAGACCGACGCCGCCGTTGCTGCCGGCACGGCCACCGGCCTGCCGGGACATCGATTCACCCCAGCCGCGCAGTCGCGGCAGCATGTATTCCATCTGGGCGAGCGAGACCTGCGCCTTGCCTTCCCGGGAGGTGGCATGCTGGGCGAAGATGTCGAGGATCAGGGCGGTCCGGTCGATGACCTTGACCTTGACGACCTTCTCCAGGGCGGTGAGCTGGGCCGGGGTGAGTTCACCGTCGCAGATGACGGTGTCGGCGCCGGTCGCGAGGACGACCTGCCGCAGCTCGTCGGCCTTGCCGGAGCCGATGTAGGTCGCGGCGTCGGGCTTGTCGCGACGCTGGATGAGGCCCTCGAGAATCTCGGAACCCGCGGTTTCCGCGAGTGCGGCGAGCTCGGCGAGACTCGCCTCGGCCTGGGCGGCGGTTCCGCCGGTCCACACCCCGACGAGCACCACTCGCTCCAGGCGGAGCTGGCGGTACTCGACTTCGGTGATGTCTTCGAGTTCGGTGGACAGACCGGCGACGCGGCGCAGTGCACTGCGATCCTCGAGCTGCATCTCGCCGACCGACGGGTCGTCGGTGGTCCATCCGTCGTATTCGGTGCGGTCCTCGGTCACGGACTCCCCGTTGCGCGGTGTCTTCGTCATACGCTGTGTGTTCGTCATACGAGATCCATGGTCCCACGCCACCGGAGTCCGTGCATTCGAGTTTTTCCCGGCATCGCGGACACGCCTGGATCCGGGGCGGACCCGCCGGATCTCAGGACAGGGCCGCCCACCAGGAATCGGCGATGGTTCCGGTCGCGACCAGCACGGACGGGCCGCGCAGGGACGCGCGCGAGTCCTCGATCCGCACCTCCACGGTGCCGCCGGGGATCCGCACCTGGACGCGGCCGGAGTCGGCGCCGTCGAAGCGCAGTGCGGCCATTGCCGCCGCGACGGTCCCGGTGCCGCACGACCGGGTCTCCCCCACGCCACGCTCGTGGACGCGCATCTCGACCGCGCCCGAGGTGATGGGGGTGAGGAACTCGATGTTGACGCCGTGCGGGAAGAAGCCCGGATCGTAACCGGGCGCGGACAGGTCGAGCGCGGCCAGGCCGGTGCCCGCCAACTGCGGGTCGACGCATGCCAGGTGCGGATTGCCGACGTCGATGCCCAGACCCTTGTACACGCGGCCCTCGACGGTCGCGGCGGACTCCCCCAGCTCGCGGACGACACCCATGTCGACGGTGACCTCGCCGTCGACCGAACCGGCCGCATGCACCTGCACGGGCTTGCCCCCGGCCCGGCTGCCGACCACGAAGTGGGTGCGGCTCTCCAGACCCTGGGCGCACAGGTAGTGCGCGAAGACCCGGACGCCGTTGCCGCACATCTCGGCGATCGAGCCGTCGCCGTTGCGGTAGTCCATGAACCAGTCGTCGGCGCCGGTACCGTCGGGCAGTTCCGCGAGCACGCCGCGCTCGACGAGCGCCCCGGCCCGAGCGACCCGCAGAATGCCGTCGGCGCCGAGACCGCGGCGACGGTCGCACAGGGCGGCGACCCGCTCCGGCGCGAGGTCCAGCCGGGCGTCCGGGTCGGGAAGAATCACGAAATCGTTCTCGGTGCCGTGCCCTTTGCTGAACTCCATGCCGGTCAGCTTATCGAGCCGCTCGTCGCGCCCACGACGCGCAGGGCCGCGGCCGTCAGGTCCGGGTCGGCGCCGTCGAGCCAGTGGACCCGTGGATCGCGGCGGAACCAGGATCGCTGCCGGCGGACGTACCGGCGGGTGCCGATGAAGGTGCGCTCGCGGGCATGCTCGAGGTCGCAGTCGCCGTCGAGGTACTCGAGCACCTGGGCGTAGCCGATGGCCCGTTTCGCGGTAACCCCGTCGCGCAGCCCGTGGTCGAGCAGTCCGCGTACCTCGTCGACGAGTCCGCGCTCGAACATCAGGTCGGTGCGCCGCGCGATGCGCTCGTCGAGTTCGGTGGTCTCGCGGTCCACCCCGAGGATCACCGTGCCCCAGCGGGGCTCCCCCCGCTGCGGTTGCGATGCCGCGAACGGCCGGCCGGTCAGCTCGACCACCTCGAGCGCCCGCACCATGCGGCGCCCGTCGGTCGGCAGGATCGTCGCGGCCGCGACCGGGTCGGCCTGCTGCAGCGCGGCGTGCACGGCGGCGAGACCGCCCTCGGCGAGCACCGCCTCCCACTTCGCGCGGACCTGCGGGTCCGTCGCCGGGAACGCCCAGTCGTCGAGCAGGGCCTGCACGTACATCATCGAGCCGCCCACGATGATGGGGACCGCTCCGCGCGCACGGATCGCCTCGATGTCCGCGGTGGCGGCCTCCTGGTAGCGGGCGACGGTGGCGGTGTCGACCACGTCGAGCACGTCGAGCTGGTGGTGCGGAATGCTCCGGCGTTCGGCGACGGTCAGCTTCGCGGTACCGATGTCCATGCCCCGGTACTGCTGCATGGCATCGATGTTGACGATCTCGCCGCCGAGCGCGCATGCCAGGTCCAGGCCCAGGTCGGATTTGCCGGTGGCGGTCGGGCCGACGACGGCGACGGGAACGGTCGCGCTCACGGTCGCCACGTCCCGACGTGATAGCCGACCCCGTACGGCGCGCCGCGGTAGACGATCTTCACCGCACTCGGTGCCGTGGTGAACGCACCGGCGAGAACCTGCCAGGCGGCGCGTCCGTCGAGGACGATCCCGGCGCACAGGTCCGGGTCGAGCGCGGCCAGCGCCGACGGATCCCCGGCGGCGAGTGCGGCAGCGAGGTCGGTTTCGACGGCCTCGGCACGCGCGTCGAACGCGCCCGGTGCCTTGGCGGTCAGGGTCGCGGCCCCGTCGGCGATCACCAGCAGCCCACGGCGTTTGTCACCCTCGTCCAGCTCGGCCCGCAGCCGCTGCCCGAGCCCGGTGCACTCGTCCCGGCCCGCGTCGACGGGCACGACGTGGACCTCCGCGCGCACACCGGGGGCCGCCCGGCCGCGCAGCCATCCGGCGATCAGCGCGGGCAACGCCAGCTCCGGATCGGCCTCACCGGTCGCGTCGGGGCCGAGGCCCACACGGACGTCGGCGCCGTAGCCGCGGAACGTGCCGGACGCCGTCGCCGCGATCCGTTCGACGGCCCGGCCGGTCCCGACGACGACCCAGTCGGTGCAGTCGCCGATCTCGGAGACAGCGGCGAGCGCGGCGCTGCGCAGCTCGTCGGTCTCGTTCGCGGCAAGGCCGTTCAGCTCGGGCACGAGGAGGGGCGGGGACGGCACGAATACCGCAGCGGTCAGCACACGAGCCACGGTAGTCGACCGGACCGGGCGCCCCGCGAGGGCGCGACCTGTTTCAATAGTGGGCGGACGTCGTCGCGGGTGACCCCGCGGCGGACCTACGGATGAGCCATGCGACCAGGCAGCCGTGCCGCGCGGCAGAGATGAGGACCCGATGACCGACCCCAACGCACAGGACACGAGCGCAACTCGAGAATCCGGTGCCGTGCCGGCACCCGCGGCCCCGAAGCCGGCGCCCACGCCCGGTGCGCCGCGTCCCGGCGCGGAGCACACCCCGAAACCGCATCCGGTGCCCTCGCACGTGCATGCGGCAGCCCCGGCGGTGCCCGCGAGCGACCCGAGTCTGTTCGGCCGGGTGGACGAGGACGGCACCGCATGGGTGGTGACCTCCGCAGGCGAGCGGTGCATCGGTTCGTGGCAGGCCGGTGACGCGGCCGAGGGTCTCGCGCACTTCGGGCGCCGCTTCGACGATCTCGCGACCGAGGTCGCGATCCTCGAGTCCCGGCTCGCGTCGGGTTCCGGTGACGCGAAGAAGACGCGAGCCGCCGCGGAAGCGCTGGCGGAGTCGCTGCCGACCGCCGCGGTGATCGGCGACCTCGACGGGCTCGCCGCGCGTCTTGCGACGATCGTCGCGGACTCGGAGAAGGCCGCGACGGCCGCCAAGCACGAGAAGGAGCACCAGCGGGCGGAGAACACGGCCCGCAAGGAGGCGCTCGCTGCGGAAGCGGAGAAGATCGGCGCCGAGTCCACCCAGTGGAAGGCCGCCGGCGACCGGTTGCGGGAGATCCTCGAGGAGTGGAAGACCATCCGGGGCGTGGACCGCAAGGTCGACGACGCGCTGTGGCGGCGCTACTCGAAGGCCCGCGAGGCGTTCAACCGCCGCCGCGGTGCGCACTTCGCCGAACTCGACCGTGAACGTGCCGCCGCGAAGGCCCGCAAGGAGGAACTCGTCGCGCGCGCCGAAGCGCTGCAGGATTCCACCGACTGGGGTGCGACCGCCGCGGCGTTCCGGGATCTGCTCACCGAGTGGAAGGCGGCCGGGCGGGCGCCCCGCGAGGCGGACGACCAGCTGTGGAAGCGTTTCAAGGGTGCGCAGGACGTGTTCTTCGCCGCCCGCAACGCCGCGAGCGCCGAGCGGGACGCGGAGTTCGAGGAGAACGCGCGGGCGAAGGAAGCTCTGCTCGCCGCCGCCTCGATCGATCCGTCCGGCGACATCGACGTCGCCCGCGCGCAGCTGCGGGAACTGCAGGACAAGTGGGAGCAGATCGGCAAGGTTCCGCGCGAGCGGATGCACGATCTCGAGTCCCGCCTGCGGGCGATCGAGAAGCGGGTGCACGAGGCCGCCGAGTCCGAATGGCGCCGCACCGACCCCGAAGCCCTGGCTCGCGCCGCGCAGTTCCGGGAGCGGGTGCGTCAGTTCGAGGAGCAGGCTGCGAAGGCGACCGCGGCCGGACGCGCGAAGGACGCGGAGAAGGCACTCGCGCAGGCGCAGCAGTGGCGCGAATGGGCCGACGCGGCCGAGGGTGCCATCGGCGAACGCTGACCGCAGTCACAGACAGAGAAACCCCGCATCACCGGAGACGGTGACGCGGGGTTTTCTGTCCTGATGCCGGAGGCTCCAGGCCGGAGGCCGGAGGGCGGGGTGGTTACGGGTTGTCGTCGGTGCCGAACAGTCCCTTGCGTTCCTCCTCGGCCCTGCGCTCCTCCTCGGCGGCGGCCCGGCGAAGCTCCGCTTCCGCCGCGAGCTGCAGCGAGGTGCGCGCCCACACGACCCGCGTCCAGTGGAAGGTCAGCAGCATGACCGCGAACCATCCGAGGACGAGGCCGATGCCCGGCCCGGAGGCCGTCGACTCGACGGGCAGCGTCTGCCGGGTCCAGATCGACAGCATGCCGAAGACGATGGAGACGGCGGATCCGGCCAGGGCCAGCCACGCGAGCACCCACTTGCGGGTGAGCAACGCCAGGATCGAGCACACCCCGCCGAAGACCAATGCCAGCCACACGAAGATGCGTGACGGCAGCGCGATGTCCTCGGCGACGGCGTCCTGCCCGAACGACAGGATCTCCCAGCCGTTGGCGGCTCCGGCGTGCGGCAGGCTGAAGGAGCCGAGCAGGAGCAGAACGCCGACGGCGACGACGACCGCCCGCGCGCCGGGATCGATCTCGCTCGCGATCTTGCGTTCGGCCTGTTCGAGGTCCCCGAGGACCTCGTCCATCGGGTCGTCCGCGCCGTCGTCGTGTGCGGCGCTCATGCGTCACATCCCATCTGTGTCGGAAGGGGTTCGGGAACCCCGATCTTCGGCAGTCCCAGTCCCACGCCGATCGGCGGGGTCTTGGGCATACGTCCTTGTTCGAAGTGGTCGCCCGCCCGGGTGCGGCGGTGCGTCAGGATCGGGGTGTCGGCGACCAGGTGGTGCGGGGCCGCATCGCTGACGACGATCGTGACGATGTCGCCGGGACGCACCGCACCGTCGATGTTCCCCTCGGGGCGGAAGTGCACCAACCGGCCGTCGCGGGCGCGGCCGCTCATGCGGGCGGTCTCGGCGTCCTTGCGGCCTTCCCCGGCAGCCACCAGCAACTCGACCTCGGTGCCGACGAGCTTGCGGTTCTCCTCGAGGGTGATCCGTTCCTGCAGCGCGATCAGCCGCTCGTAGCGTTCCTGCACGACCGCCTTGGGAAGCTGGCCGTCCATCTCCGCGGCCGGGGTACCCGGACGCTTCGAGTACTGGAAGGTGAAGGCACTGGTGAAACGGGCCTTTTCCACGACGTCGAGGGTTTCCTGGAAGTCCTCTTCGGTTTCGCCGGGGAACCCGACGATGATGTCGGTGGTGATCGCCGCGTGCGGCATCGCGGCGCGCACCCGTTCGATGATCCCGAGGAACTTCTCCTTGCGGTACGAGCGCCGCATCGCGCGCAGGATGCGGTCGCTGCCGGACTGCAGCGGCATGTGCAGCTGGGGGCACACGTTGGGGGTCTGCGCCATGGCGTCGATCACGTCGTCGGTGAACTCCGCGGGGTGCGGCGACGTGAACCGGACGCGCTCGAGGCCCTCGATCTGCCCGCACGCGCGCAGCAGCGCGGCGAAGGCACCGCGGTCGCGGGGCTGGTCCGGATCGGCGAAGGAGCGGCCGTACGAGTTCACGTTCTGGCCGAGCAGCGTCACCTCGAGCACGCCCTCGTCGACGAGTGCCCGGACCTCGGCGAGGATGTCGCCGGGCCGCCGGTCGACCTCCTTGCCGCGCAGCGACGGCACGATGCAGAAGGTGCACGTGTTGTTGCAGCCGACGGAGATCGACACCCATCCGGCGTAGGCGGACTCGCGCTTGGCCGGCAGGGTCGACGGGAACGCATCGAGCGACTCGAGGATCTCCACCTCGGCCTTGCGGTTGTGCCGCGCGCGGTCGAGCAGCGCCGGCAGGTTGCCGATGTTGTGGGTGCCGAACACCACATCGACCCAGGGCGCCTTCTTCACGACGATGTCGCGGTCCTTCTGGGCGAGGCAGCCGCCGACCGCGATCTGCATGTTCGGGTTCTCGTCCTTGACCGGACGCAGATGGCTCAGGTTGCCGTACAGCTTGTTGTCGGCGTTCTCCCGCACCGCACAGGTGTTGAAGACGACCAGGTCGGGCGAGCCGCCCGGGGCGACCTTCGCGAAGCCCGCCTCCTCCAGCAGACCGGACAGTCGCTCCGAATCGTGCACGTTCATCTGGCAGCCGTACGTGCGAACTTCGTACGTTCGGGCGCCGGCCGGGGAGTCGGAGATGGTTTCATCGTCGATCAATGACACGTCTCAGGGTAGCTCAGGCCCAGAACCGCGCCGTATCTGCCCTGGTCGGGCCGCAGCCCGCACCCGTGTCGCAAAAGTTCCGTTTCCTGCCGCGCGTCGTGCCTCAAAATCCGGTCCTGCGTGCCTGCCACCGCATAGGGTCCTGGACATGGCACCAGAGGCTGTCGATATGGAGAAGACCTCCACGCCGTCGATGATCTCGATGGCGAACGTGAACAAATATTTCGGGTCCCTGCACGTGCTGCAGAACATCGATCTGGAGATCCCGCGCGGCCAGGTGGTGATCGTGCTGGGGCCGTCGGGTTCCGGCAAGTCCACCCTGTGCCGCACCATCAACCGGCTCGAACCGATCGATTCCGGGCGGATCGAGGTCGACGGCAAGGTCCTGCCCGCGGAGGGCAAGGCACTCGCCGCCCTGCGTGCCGACGTGGGCATGGTGTTCCAGTCGTTCAACCTGTTCGCCCACAAGACGATCCTCGACAACGTCATGCTCGCGCCGCTGAAGGTCCGCAAGAAGAAGAAGGACGAGGCGAAGAAGGATGCGCTCGCGCTGCTCGAGCGGGTCGGTATCGCCAATCAGGCCGAGAAGTATCCGGCCCAGCTGTCCGGCGGCCAGCAGCAGCGCGTCGCCATCGCCCGCGCCCTGGCGATGAACCCCAAGGTGATGCTGTTCGACGAGCCCACCTCCGCGCTGGACCCCGAGATGGTCCAGGAGGTGCTCGACGTGATGACCTCCCTCGCGAAGGAGGGCATGACGATGCTCGTCGTCACCCACGAGATGGGTTTCGCCCGCAAGGCCGGCGACCGCGTGCTGTTCATGGCGGACGGGCAGATCGTCGAGGACACCGACCCGAACACCTTCTTCACCGCCCCGAAGTCCGATCGCGCGAAGGACTTCCTCGGCAAGATCCTCAGCCACTGACCCGTCAGCCCCGATCACTGGAGGTAGTCCGAATGAAACTGTCCCGCACCGTCCGCCTGGGCCTCGGCGCGCTCGCCGTTGCGCTCGCCGCCACCGCGTGTGGTGGCGAGGAGCAGCGCAGCGCCCTCGAGTCCGCCCAGGCCGGGAATCTCACGATCGGCATCAAGTTCGACCAGCCGGGGCTCGGACTGCGCAACCCGGACGGCACCTTCAGCGGTTTCGACGTGGAGGTCGCCAAGTACGTCGCCGGTCAGCTCGGTGTCTCGGAGGAGAACATCACGTTCAAGGAGGCACCGTCCGCGCAGCGCGAGACGCTCATCCAGAACGGTGAGGTCGACTACATCGTCGCGACGTACTCGATCACCGATGCTCGCAAGGAGAAGGTCGACTTCGCCGGGCCGTACATGGTCACAGGACAGTCGCTGCTCGTGCGGGCGGACAACACGGACATCACCGGACCCGAATCGCTCAACGGCGGCAAGAAGCTGTGCTCGGTTGCGGGCTCGACCCCGGCGCAGAACGTGAAGGACAAGTACGCGCAGGACGTGCAGCTGCAGGAATTCGACACGTACTCGGCCTGCGTCGAGGCGCTGCGCAACGGCGCGGTCGATGCGCTGACCACCGATGCGATCATCCTCGCCGGCTACGCGGCGCAGTCCCCGGGTGAGTTCAAGGTGGTCGGTGAACCGTTCACCACCGAGAACTACGGGATCGGTCTCGCCAAGGGCGACGAGGAGTCGCGGGCCCGCATCAACGACGCGATCCAGTCGATGCTCGATTCCGGAGCGTGGGAGGCTGCGTTCCAGTCCACGGTCGGCGCCTCCGGCCTTCCGGTTCCGGAGCAGCCGACCATCGATCGTTACTGATCCGGTCGCGGCCGGACGATCCACAGCCCGTTCGGGGCGGATCGTCCGGCCCGCGTCGCAGCTCGGGTGCGAGCTCGTCGCACAGTCTCGTCCATCGAATCCTGGAGTCCACCAGTGGATCTGTTGAACAAGTACGGCAGTCAACTGCTCGAGGCGTTCTGGACCACGATCCAGCTCACCGTTCTGTCCGCGATCGCCGCCCTGATTCTCGGCACGATTATCGCCGCGATGCGGGTCTCCCCCATCCCGGTCGCGCGGGCGGTCGGAGCCGCGTACGTGACGATCTTCCGCAACACGCCGCTGACGCTGATCATCCTGTTCTGCCTGTTCGGCCTCTCGCAGACCCTGGGTGTCGCGCTCGCACCGACCGATTCACCGACCTTCTTGGTGGACAACAACTTCCGGCTCGCAGTTCTCGGCCTCAGCGTCTACACGGCGGCATTCGTCTGTGAATCACTGCGGTCCGGCATCAACACCGTCCACGTCGGGCAGTCGGAGGCGGGCCGCTCGCTGGGCCTGACGTTCGCGCAGAATCTGCGGCTGATCGTCCTGCCCCAGGCGTTCCGCGCCGTCATCGCTCCGCTCGGCAGTGTGCTGATCGCCCTGACGAAGAACTCGACGATCGCCTCCGTGATCGGTGTGGCCGAGGCCTCGCTCCTGATGAAGTCGATGATCGAGACCGAAGCCGCGATCTTCCTCGTCGGTGGGATCTTCGCGCTCGGCTTCGTGATTCTCACCCTTCCCATGGGCCTGCTGTTCGGCTGGCTCGGAAAGCGTTACGAGGTGGCCCGATGAGCGCCCGCGCAACCGTCCTCTACGACGCGCCCGGCCCGCGGGCCCGCGCGACCTACCACGCGATCTCCGCGCTCGTCGTCGTCCTGCTCGTCGCTGCCGGGTACGTGGTGTACCGCGCCCTGGACAGCAAGGGGCAGCTGACCGCGGCCAAATGGGATCCGTTCCTCGAGTCGACGTCGTGGACGACCTATCTGCTGCCCGGTATCCGCGGCACCCTGATCGCCGCCGCGCTCTCCATCGTGTTCGCGCTGATCCTCGGGTTCGTGCTCGGCATCGGCCGGTTGTCCGACCATCGCTCGGTGCGCCTCGTGAGCGGCACGATCGTCGAACTGTTCCGGGCGGTGCCGGTGCTGATCCTGATGATCTTCCTGTACCAGATCTTCGCCGAATACCGGGTGTTCAAATCGTCCTATCTCGCGCTCGCCGCGGTGGTCACGGGCCTGACCCTGTACAACGGCTCGGTGATCGCGGAGCTGGTGCGCGCCGGCATCCGGTCCCTGCCACGCGGGCAGACCGAGGCGGCGAGCGCCCTGGGTATGCGCAAGAACCAGGTCATGCGCCTGATCCTGCTGCCGCAGGCCGTCACGGTGATGCTGCCGGCGATCATCTCGCAGATGGTGGTGGCACTGAAGGATTCGGCGCTCGGCTATCTGATCGGTTACGTCGAAGTGGTGCGGTCCGGTCAGCAGCTCGGCGCGGCCTTCGGCAACTATCTGCCGTCGCTGCTGGTGGTCGCCGCGATCATGATCGTGCTGAACAGTTCGCTGACGGTACTGGCCACCCGGGTCGAGAAGCAGCTGCGGGCCGGTCGCCGCAAGAAGGGCGCCGTGACACCCGAAGAGCCGCAAACCATCCCGGTGATGGCGGTTCCCGGCATGGACATCACCGGCGAGCAGAAACCGTGACGCGACCCGCGCGGCGGTGACCGGACCGCGTCAGACGTCCGCGAGACCGTCGGTGCCGGAGCCGAACTCGGCGAGTTCACTGCGCACCACGTCGAACGCCATGCCCTGGGAATAGCCTCGTCGCGCCAGCATGCCGACCAGCCGGCGCACGAGCTTGTCCCGCTCGGCGGCGATCTCGCGTCGATCACCCTCGGTCGGCAGCGGCGGCTGGGTGCGCAGCTTCTTGCGTACGAGCTCGACGGCGCGCTCGCGTTCGTCGTCGCTGTCGATCTGGTCCAGCGCCTCCGCGGCATCCTGCTGCCCGATTCCTTTGCGGCGCAGTTCGAGTGCGATCGCGCGTTTGCCCTTGCCGGCGTACAGGTGCCGGGACCGGACCCACTGCTGCGCGAAGTCCGCGTCGTCGACCAGGCCCACCGCGGCGAGCCGGTCCAGGGTGCGCTCGGTGATCTCCGCCGTGAACCCCTTCTCCGCGAGCTTCGTGGCCAGTTCGGCACGGCTGCGTGCCCGGTCCGTCAGCAGGCGCAGGCACACGTCCTTGGCCTGCGCCTCCGTGCCTCCTCCGGGTTCCGGGCGCGGACGTCGACGGCCCTGCCCGGACGAGGGGGCCGAGTGCGGGTCCGGAGTCGTGGGATCGTCCATGTCCGGCACGTTAGCGGGCCCCACCGACAGCGGCCGCCGAGCGGATCCACGTGATCCACGCCCCCTGTACGACGTCGGCGAGGTCGCGGTATCCCTGCGCGGACGGGTGCGCCCCGTCCCCCGCAGCCGCTTCCCGTATCCACGCGGTGTCGCCGTGAAGGTGCTCGAAGACCGGGCAGTACGTCACGTTCCGCTCGGCACACACCTCGGCGAACAGCCCGTCGAGGCGCCGGGTGCGTGCATTCTGCTGCTCGTCGGCAACCGGTGGCGGACCGACGACGAACACCGGCCAGCCACACGCGCGGGCGTCGTCGAGGATCGCGGTGAGGTTGGTCACCGAATCCGCGGGCGGCACCCGCGTCGAATCCTCTTGCTGCGCCGAGTCGTCCAGCAACGTCGTGTCGTTGACACCGAACGAGAGGACGAGGCGATTGTCGCACCCGTCCGGGAAGCGACGGCGGGCCTCGTCGAGCCAGCGGGCCCGGACATCGGCGGTCGTGTCGCGGCGGACCCCGAGGTTGTAGACGGTGACATCGACGTCGCCGAGCGCCGACCGGGTGACATCGACGTCGCCGAGCGCCGGCCGGGTGACATCGACGTCGCCGAGCGCCGGCCGGGTGACATCGACGTCGCCGAGCGCCGGCCGAGCGCACTCGGCGAGCAGACCTGTCCAGCCGCGATGCGCGGGATCACCAACTCCCGCGACGAACGAATCACCGAAGAAACACAATCGAATCGGCCGCACGGTCATGGCGGCCATGATGCCAGGGTGGCGGGCCCGGTCGTCGACCGTGCCCGCCACCCGCCGCAGGCGTGCGTCAGAAGTCGGCGGCTTCCTCGGCCTCGTCGGTGACCACGGCGCCGATACCGAGCTTCTCCTTGATCTTCTTCTCGATCTCGTCGCGGATGTCGGTGTTCTCGAGCAGGAACTTGCGCGCGTTCTCCTTGCCCTGGCCGAGCTGGTCGCCCTCGTAGGTGTACCAGGATCCGGACTTGCGGACGATGCCCTGCTCGACACCCATGTCGATGAGCGAGCCCTCCTTCGAGATGCCCTGACCGTAGAGGATGTCGAACTCGGCCTGCTTGAACGGCGGCGAAACCTTGTTCTTGACGACCTTGACGCGGGTGCGGTTACCGACGGCGTCGCCGCCGTCCTTGAGCGTCTCGATCCGCCGCACGTCCAGTCGGACGGAGGCGTAGAACTTCAGAGCCTTACCGCCCGTGGTGGTTTCGGGCGAGCCGAACATGACGCCGATCTTCTCGCGCAGCTGGTTGATGAAGATCGCGGTGGTGCCGGAGTTGTTGAGGGCACCGGTCATCTTGCGCAACGCCTGGCTCATGAGGCGGGCCTGCAGACCGACGTGGCTGTCGCCCATCTCGCCCTCGATCTCGGCGCGCGGCACGAGCGCCGCGACCGAGTCGACCACGATGATGTCGAGCGCGCCGGAGCGGATCAGCATGTCCGCGATCTCGAGCGCCTGCTCACCGGTGTCCGGCTGGGACACCAGCAGTGCGTCGGTGTCGACACCGAGCTTGCGGGCGTACTCCGGGTCGAGCGCGTGCTCGGCGTCGATGAACGCCGCAATGCCGCCGTTGGCCTGCGCGTTGGCCACCGCATGCAGCGCGACCGTCGTCTTACCCGAGGATTCCGGACCGTAGATCTCGACCACGCGGCCGCGCGGCAGACCGCCGATACCGAGTGCGACGTCGAGCGCGATCGATCCCGTCGGAATCACCGCGATCGGCTGGTGGGCCTCCTCCCCCAGTCGCATCACGGAGCCCTTGCCGAAGCTCTTGTCGATCTGCGCGAGGGCGAGCTCGAGCGCCTTCTCGCGGTCGTGTGCCTGTGCTGCCATCGTGGTCCCCTTCATCGAATCTCGTCTTGTTGTCGACGACGTTAGAGCCCGGTACCGACAAGTTCGTCGTGGCGACCGGTGAGCCGCCGGATCTGTGGATGGATCCGACGCCTGTGGACAACTACGCCACCGTGCACGACACCAGCATAGGCGAACAATTGTTCGAACGGTGCGTTCCGGCTCGTCGCGTCACCGGCGCGAGGGCGGCACGTCGAACTCCTCACACATGGCACGCCACACCTCTCGAGGCTCCTGACCTGCTTCGATCGCCTCGGCGGGGGTGAGACCGCCGAGCGAGAGAATCACGTGGTCGCGGAGCAACGCGTCGCCGTGGAGCTGCCCGAATTCGATCCGGACGAGCTCGTGGAATTCCGTCAATCGCATCCCGCCCACGGTAGTGGGCGCCGGCCGGTCGCGTCGAAGCGGTGGGTTGTTCAGGCAGGTGGGTTGCTCAGGCAGTTGCCACGGTCCGGCAGACCTGCACCGGATCCTCGACCCGGCTCGCGGTCGCTGCGGCACTGCGGGCCGCCGCAGCGAAACGCTTCTCGCTCAGGATCGTCTCGACCGCGGTGAGTACAGCCACGGGATCGAGCGGCCGCACCACCAGCGCGCTGCCCTGCCGGGCGGCCCGGTTGGCCAGTTCCCACTGGTCGCCACCCCCGGGCACGATCACCGCGGGTACTCCGGCACTCAGCGCCTTCGCGAGCATCCCGTGACCGCCGCCGCACACCACCACGTCGGCCTGCCCGAGCAGCAGGTCCTGGCGGCCCCGCCCCGCGACCGCCCAGTCCGGCAGTTCCCCGTCGGCTCCGTCGAGCATGGTCGCCGCGACACGCATCCCGGTTCCGTCCAGAGCGGTGCACACGGCGTCGAGCATGCCCACGACACCGGTGGTCGCCGTGGACGGAGCCACCATCACCAGCGGGCCGGTGCCGGGGGGTGGAGTCAGCACGGTCTCGGTCGGTTCCCACAGCAGCGGACCCACGAGGTGCGCGTTCGCGGGCCAATCGGGTCGCGGCACCTCGAGCGCCGGCAGGGTCGCGATCAGGCGCGCGGCGGGTCCCGGGTCCTTTTCGGGCAGGCCGATGCCCATCCGCGCGGCGCCGCGTTCGCGTTCGCCCTGCCGCACGGAGCGGGCGGTCATGCGACGCAGCAGGGCGTCCCGGACCCGGCCGCGGATCCCACGACCGGGCGCGAGACCGCTGCCGATAGGCGGCAGGCCGCGTGAGGGCAGGTACAGCGGATGCGGGGACAGCTCGATCCAGGGGATGCCGAGCCGTTCGGCGGCCATGCCGCCTCCGGCGGTGATGACGTCGGAGACGACCAGGTCCGGCAGCAGCGCGCTCAGGTCGGGCAGGATCTCGGTCGCGATGTGCGCGGCGCGGGCGTGGAGCTTGGCGCCGGCGTCGGCGTCGTCGTCGCCCGGCCGCGGATCCAGGCCTTTGAGCAGCGCGAACGTGACGCCGGGCAGGTCGGTACCCAGCCAGCGCTCGCCGGTGAACAGGATCGGATCGTCCCCCGCCTCCGCCAGGCGCCGGCACAGTTCGATCGCCGGGATCGCATGTCCGGCATCAGGTCCGGCCACCACCGCAACTCGCATCGCACCAGCCTGTCACATCGCGCGGGCCGCTCGGCCGGGACCGGTCAGGCGAGGCCGTGCTCGGCGAGCACGGACAGTGCCGCGTCGTGCGCCGCGGCCCGGTCCGCGGGGACGAGGCCGATGCGGGTACGCCGGTCGAGGATGTCGTCGGCGTCGAGTGCCCCCTCGTGGGTGACTGCGAACTCGAGTTCGGCGCGGCACACGTCCAGGCCGGGAGCGACGGGCGCGAGTCCCGCGGGATCGGCGGCGAGGAACGCCGCCTCGGTCCCGTAGCGACTCACCAGGGACACCGGCGCCGACAGCCGGGACAGCGCCGTCCGGTCCGCCGCCCCGACCAGCGCTATCCGGTGGGTGTTGCAGGGCCCGGCCGGCAATCCGGTGGCGGCGACGGCGGCGTCCACCGCGTCCTGCGCCATCTTCCGGTAGGTGGTCAGCTTGCCGCCGACGATGCCGATCGGACGGCCTCCGCCGCGGACGACCGCGTGCTTGCGGGACAGGTCCGCCGTGGCACCGTCCCCGTCGGGCGTGCGCAGGAGCGGACGCAGCCCGGAATAGGTGGCGAGCACGTCGTCGCGGGTCAGCGCGGTGGTGAGCGCCGAGTTGACGGTGTCGAGCAGGAAGTCGATCTCGCCGTCGGTCGCGTGCGGGACGTCGGGGATGTCGCCGGGGGCGTCCTCGTCGGTGAGGCCGAGGTAGATCCGCCCGAGCTGGGCGGGCAGGGCGAACACGAACCGGTTGGTCGCGCCCGGAACGGGAACGGTGAGCGCCGCGGAAGGGTGCCCGAGGGCGGCCGCGTCGAGGACCAGGTGGGTGCCGCGGCTGGGGCGCAGCGCGATCGAGGGATCGACGTGGCCGGCCCACACCCCCGCCGCGTTGATCACCGCGCGGGCCCGCACCGTCAGGTCTCCGCCGGTGATCTCGTCGTGCAGGACCGCCGTCTCGGCGGTGGCGGCGTACGCGGAGACGCGGGTGAGGATGCGCGCACCGAAGGTCGCGGCGGTGCGGGCGAGCGCGACGACGAGCCGGGCGTCGTCGACGAGTTGCCCGTCGTGGGCGAGCAGCCCGCCGCGGAGTCCGTCGCGACGCACCGCGGGGACGAGGGCGGCGGCACGGGCCGCTCCGACCCGGCGCGACCGCGGCAGCAGCGTCCCGGGAGTGCGGGCCGCCGCGCGCAGCGCGTCCCCGGCGAGGAAACCGGCCCGGACCAGCGCGGACTCGGCGCGGCCGAGGGACGGCAGCAGCGGGACCAGTTGCGGCATCGACCGGATCAGGTGCGGGGCGGTGACGGTCATGAGGATGCCGCGTTCGACCGCGCTCTCGTGTGCGATCCCGACGTTGCCGGTCGCGAGATAGCGCAGTCCGCCGTGGACGAGTTTCGAGCTCCACCGGCTGGTTCCGAACGCGAGGTCGTGACGTTCGACGAGGACGACGCTCAGCCCGCGGGCGGCGGCGTCGAGTGCGACCCCGGCGCCGGTCACCCCGCCGCCGATCACCAGCACGTCGACGGTGGGGTTGTCGGCGAGCCGGTCCAGGTCGCGGCGGCGGCGCACCGCGGAGAGCGCGCCGGGTCCGAGTCCGGTCACGGTGGTCCTCCCTGGGTGGGGGTCAGATAGGCGTCGACCGCGTGGCCGAGTTCGGCCAGCAACTGTTCGCGGGGTGTCGTGTCGGCGACCGCGCGCGCCGACTGGACCACCGACTGCGCGGTGAGCAGCACCATCACGGCGATCCGCCGCGGTTCGCCCTCGCGGATCGATCCGTCGCGTTGCCCCTCGACGATGCCGGCGGTCAGGGTGTCGAGCAGCATGCGCTGGCTGGTGCCGAGCCGGTCGACGATGTAGGTGGTGAGCACGTCCGGGTCGGTGTTCACGATCTTCCGGAACAGCGGATGGGCGCCGATCGCGTCGGCGGTGGTCACGACCGCCCGAACGAGCCGGGTCCGCGCCGGGCCACCGCCGGCCGCGTCGGGGACGACGCGCCGGATCTCGCGGGTGAGCAGGTCCGCGACGATCGCGCGGGTGTCGGGCCAGCGGCGGTAGACGGTCGGGCGGCTGACCCCCGCGCGGCGGGCAACCTCGGCGAGCGTCGTCCGCCGCAAACCGAAGTCGAGCATGCAGGAGTAGGCGGCGTCGAGGATCTGGTCCTCGATCCTGGCGGGCTCGCGCGGACCTGCGGTTCTCGAATCATCGTTACGGATCGACATCGTATGTAAAACTGTAACCCATGAACGCGCCTTTCACCCCGCAACATCCCGACGAAGCGCCGACGATGGCGTGGGACGCGTGGGGAACCGAGGACCGCCGCATCGAACTCTCCGCGCGGGTCCTCGACCTGCTCGAACAGGCACTCGGCGTCGACACCGGACGCGACCGCGTCCTCCCCGAAGCCGACGTGCGACTGAGTCCGGGCCGGCTACGCCCCGAACACCGCGACGAACTCGCCCGGATCGTCGGCCGCGACCACTTCGCCGACGACGACCGGACGCGGCTGCGGCACGCGGGCGGCAAGAGCACCCTCGACCTTCTGCGCCGACGCAGCCGCGCCGAGCAGGACGCGCCGGATGCGGTGCTGTTCCCGGGCAGCCACGAGGAGGTCGTCGCCGTGCTCTCCTACTGCTCGACGGAGGCGATCGCGGTGGTCCCGTTCGGCGGCGGCACCAGCGTCGTCGGCGGCGTGGATCCGGTGCGGGGGCGGTTCGAAGCGGTGGTCACGGTCGATCTGCGCCGCCTGACCGCGCTGACGAGCCTCGATCCGGTGTCCGGTCTGGCGACCCTGCAGGCCGGCGCGACCGGACCGCAGACCGAACAGCTGCTGGCCGCGCACGGCTTCTCGCTCGGTCACTTCCCTCAGAGTTACCGGCACGCGACTCTCGGCGGCTTCGCGGTCACCCGCTCGGCGGGCCAGGCGTCGGCCGGCTACGGGCGGTTCGAGGACATGGTCGACCATCTCGTCGTCGCCACCCCGCGCGGCACACTGCGCGCCGGACGGGCGCCGGCGTCCGCGGCCGGTCCCGACCTGCGCCGATTGTTCCTCGGCTCGGAGGGCACGCTCGGCATCGTCACCGAGGTGGGGGTGCGCATTCACCCCGTGCCCGCGACCACCGCGTTCCGGGCGTGGTCGTTTCCCGATTTCGCGACCGGCGCGGCGGCATTGCGCACACTCGCCGGGACCGGCGCCCTGCCGACGGTGCTCCGGCTGTCGGACGAGGCCGAAACCGGCATGAATCTCGCACTGCACGAGAACATCGGCGGTGACGCTCCCGGCGGCTGCCTCGCCGTGACCACCGTCGAGGGCAGCGAAGCGCACGTGCGGGCCCGTGCCGCCGAGGTCGCGGCGCTGCTCGCGGCGTCCGGCGGCACCGATCTGGGCGACGGTCCGGCCCGCGCCTGGCAGCACGGCCGGTTCGACGCACCGCATCTGCGCGACGCCCTGCTGCGGGTCGGGGCGCTCGCCGAAACCCTCGAGACCGCGACGACCTGGTCCAACCTGCTGTCCCTGCGCGCCTCCGTCACCGAGGCGCTCACCGCGGACCTGACCGCGCAGGGCACACCGCCGCTGGTGATGTGCCACATCTCCCACACCTATCCGACCGGCGCTTCGCTGTATTTCACGGTGGTGTGCGCCCAGTCCGACGACCCGATCGCGCAGTGGTCGCGGGCCAAGCGCGCCGCGGGCGACGCGATCGTCGCGGCGGGCGGCACAATCACCCATCACCACGCGGTCGGTCGCGACCACCTGCCGTGGCTGGAAGCGGAAGTCGGCGATCTGGGACTCGACGTGCTCGCCGCGGTGAAGAACGCGATCGACCCTCGCGGAATCCTCAATCCTGGGAAGCTGATCGGGTGACCGGCACCGTCACCGCACTCACGAATCCGGCCGCCCGCGACCGGCGGTCCGCACACGTCCGCGCCGCAGCCCTGCACCGCCTGCGCGAGCGCGGGTTCGTCGTCACCGAGATCGCCGGCGACTCCCCCGCCGAATCCTCGGAACTGGCCGCGCGGGCCGTCGCGGACGGCACCGACGCGCTGGTGGTGATCGGCGGCGATGGCCTGGTGTTCCTGGCGTGGCAGGCGGTGGCCGGCACCGGAATTCCGCTCGGCATCGTACCGGCGGGCACCGGCAACGACCACGCGCGGGCGCTCGGCATCCCCACCGATCCCGTCGCGGCCGCCGACGTGATCGTCGGCGGCCGTACCCGGACGATCGACCTCGGGCGTGCGACACCCGTCGGGCTCCGGCCGCTATGGTTCGGCACGGTGCTCGCCAGCGGATTCGATTCTCTGGTCACCGATCGCGCGAATCGGATGCGGTGGCCACGCGGGCACCTGCGCTACAACGCGGCGACCGTGGCCGAACTCGCGAACCTGCGCCTGCTTCCCTATCGAATCACCTTGGACGGCAACACCTTCGACACCGAAGCCACGATGGTGTCGGTGGGCAACGCGTCGAGTTACGGCGGCGGGATGCGGATCGCACCGAACGCGCGGCTCGACGACGGACTGTTCGACGTAGTCGTGGTGACCTCCGCGAGCCGGTCGCGGCTGCTGCGCCTGTTCCCGACGGTCTACCGCGGCACCCACGTCGACCTCGACGAGGTGACGGTGTACCGGGCGCGGTCGGTGCGGCTCGACTGCCCCGGCATCACCGCCTACGCCGACGGCGAGCGCGTCGGACCCCTGCCCGTCGACATCGAGGCCGTGCCCGACGCCGGCTGCGTATTCGTTCCCTAGCCGAACGTGTACAGCTCGAATCCGGCGGCGTGGGTGGCGTCGAACCCGGGCAGCGGCCCCGACGCCATCGTCACCTGAGCCTGCGCCTGTTCCTCGACGGGCACATCGCTCAATGCCTCGAGGTAACGCCGGTGCGCGGCAAGCGAGGCCACCGCGACCTCGACCGTGTCGGTGACGTCCACCGCGTGCGTCGGCATCGTGGTGTTGACGGCGACCCATCGCACCCCGGTCCACGGTTCGAGTCCCTGTTCGGCCAACTCCGGGAAGATCCACTCGTTGGCGGCGTCGGAGACCGCGTCGAGCACGCTGAGCCCCAGCGCACGATGGTCGGCGCTGTTGAGAATCCCCGGGAACCAGGTGAGCCCGAAATTGCCGGTGACCACCATGTGCGGGCGGTGCCGCCGGATCGCGGCGGCGAGGTCGCGGCGCAGATCCGGTCCGGCGACGAGTGTGCCGTCGCGGTGACCGAGGAACTCGACCTGCTCGACACCGACGATCCGCGCCGATTCCCGTTCCTCCGCTTCGCGCAGCGGCCCGCACTCCTCCGGAGGCAGGCCGGCGATGCCCGCTTCGCCGCTGGTGGCCAGCACGTAGCGAATGTCCTTTCCCTGCCGGGTCCATCGCGCGACCGCCGCGGCCGCGCCGTATTCGATGTCGTCGGGATGCGCCGCGATCACCAGTCCGCGTTCCCAGTCCTCCGGTACCGATTCCATACGACCACTATCTGCGATGACGGTTCGGTGCGGGGGCACTCGCGCATACTGATGATCATGTCCTGGTCCGGTATCGCCGATGCGATGCTCGACGTACAGCTGATCACCACCGCAGCGGCCGTGACGTTCTGGTGTCTGACCGTGGTCGGGATCGCGGTACTCGTGGCGCGCAGGAGTCGACGCTGGACCGTCGTCGGCATCCCCGGCGCGATCGCGGCGACGCTGGTTCTGGTCGGACTCGCGGCGCTGCTGATCGAGAAGGTGTGGCGACCGTTCCCGGACCCCTTGCCGCACGCCGTGTACGCATGGTCCGCGACCGCCGTCCTGGCCGTCGCGCTGCTGATCGGCCGATGGCTGTTCCGGCGCCGGGAGCGCCGTCACATCCCGGTTGCAGTGGGCCTCGTCGTCGCGGCGGCACTGGTCGCCACCGCGGCGGCAGGCCAGATCAACCTCGTCTTCGACGCCTATCCGACCGTGCGATCCGCACTGGGCCTGTCCGTGTTCCGCACCGTTCCGCTCACCGAAGCGCAGGCCCGCACCGCGACGACCGTCACGGGCACGCCACTCTCGGCGCAGTGGTCACCGCCGCCCGACATGCCGTCCACCGGTGCCGTGGTGTCTGCACCGATCCCCGCCGCAACGTCCGGGTTCCCCGCACGTGAAGCGCGGATCTACCTGCCCCCGGCCTATTTCACCGATCCTCGCCCCGAACTTCCGGTTCTGGTCCTGCTGGCGGGACAGCCCGGCAGTCCGGACGACTGGCTGGTCGGCGGCAGGCTGACACAGACGATGGACGCGTTCGCCGCGCAACACGACGGGCTCGCACCCGTGGTCGTGGTCGCGGACGGCACCGGCGGGCAGTTCGCCAATCCGCTGTGCATGGATTCGCGACTGGGCAACGCCGCGTCGTACCTGACCGTGGACGTGCCCGCCTGGGTGAAGCAGAACCTGCAGATCGACCAGGAGCCGCGGGCGTGGGCGATCGGCGGGTTGTCCTACGGCGGTACGTGTGCGCTGCAACTCGCGACCCTCCGGCCGGACGTGTATCCGACCTTCCTCGACATCTCCGGACAGGCCGAGCCCACCCTCGGTGATCGCGCCCGCACCGTGCAGGAGGCGTTCGGCGGCGACGACGCGGCCTTCGCCCGCAACAACCCGGCGGATCTGCTTGCACACAACCGCTATCCCGACAGCGCGGGTGCGTTCGTGGTGGGTCTCGACGACCGCGAGTACCGTGCGGGTGTCGAGCAGCTCACCGCCGCGGCACGCGCGGCCGGTATGGACGTGCACTTGACGGAACTGCCAGGGGGACACACGTTTTCACTGTGGTCCGCCGCACTGGAGAAGGAGATGCCGTGGCTGAGCCGGCGACTGGGTCTCACCTCGTGACCGCGCGGCGGGTGCTCGACGGGCCCGCCGGGCGCGCAGCGAGAGCACTGCGCCGCGCACCGGTATCGCTCGTGCTGCTGGCCGCGTTGTGGCTGCTCGGGATCCTGACCGGCGCCCTCCGGCACGGACCGTCCCCCGATCTCGCGCGATGGGTGTCGTCGGGGGTGGCGAGCTTCGAGAGCGGACATGTGTGGGTGCTGTGGACCTCGGGCCTGTTCGCGTCCGGCATCGTCGAGTACCTGCTGGTGACCGTCGTGATCCTGGCGGTGGCGGTACCGACGGAGAATCGCATCGGCAGCGTGCCGTTCGCCGCCGCCGCGGTCGTGACGCAGGGCATCGGTTCGGCGCTGGCGCTGCTGATCGCGTGGGTCGTGTCGACCGTCCCGAACACGTGGGGCCTCGAACTTCACGGTCATGTGATCGAGGATCCAGTCCCCTGGGTCCTGGGTACGCTGCTCGCGTCGACCTCGGTGATGAACACCCTGTGGCGCCGACGGATCCGGACGCTCGTGCTGGTGTTCCTGGTGACGGCCGCCCTGTTCGCCGGGCACCTGCAGGACGTGACGCGGCTGTGCGCGGCGGTGGCGGGCGTGGTTCTGGGGCCGTGGCTGTGCGGACGCTCCGCGCGGGGCCCGGCGCTCGGTGGCACCGTCCGCGAGCAACGCACGCTGGTCGCGCTGGTCGTGGCCGCGAGCGTGCTCGGTCCCGTGCTGGCCGCGTTCTCTCCGCACGCGATCGGACCGCTCTCGGCGCTGCGGATGCTGTTCGACCAGGTCCCCTATTCGGCGCGCGAACTGGTGGACGTGTGTGCCGACCCGGCGCTGCACGACGAATGCCGCAAGGGACAGCAGGCGCTGCGGCTGTCCGGGCTCGGACCGCTCGTGATGAACCTGATGCCGTCGATCGTGCTGCTCGTGTCCGCGGATGGGTTGCGCCGGGGACGACGCGCCGGGTGGCTGCTGTCGGTGTGGGCGCACGTCGCGCTGATCGCGGTCGCGGCCGCGAGCCTCGTCGCCGAGACCACCGAGCAGGACGCGACCCGGTCGTTGCTGTACGGGCAGCATCGGCACAGCTCGGTGTACATGGAACTGGCCCCGCTGCTGGCGCTGGTCGCGATCCTCGTGCTGCTGCTGGGGAGCCGACGACTGTTCCAGGTCCGTGCCCCACGCGGCACCTATGCCCCCGTGTGGTTGGGCACACTCGGCGCCGTCGTGGTCGCCGCACTCGTCTACGTCGGCGCCGGATCGCTGCTCGCCGACGGCTTCGATCGCGATCCGGGAGCATGGACCCTGCTGCGGGACATGCCGCGGCGGCTGATCCCGCCGGTCTACCTCCAGCTGTTCGAACCGCCCGTGCTGCCGCTCACGTCCGCCGCGACCCTGCTGTTCGAGTGGGTCGGCGTCCTGGTGTGGGCGGTGTTCTGCGGGCTGATGCTGCGCAGCTTCCAGGTGCCGGCGCTCGGCTACGACGCCGACGCGCAGCGACGCGTCCGCGAACTGCTGCACTCGCCCGGCGGATCGTCCCTGTCGTGGATGACCACCTGGGGCGGCAACCACTACTGGTTCTCCTCCGACGGCAGGCACGCCGTCGCCTACCGGGTGCACTCCGGTGTCGCGCTCACCACCGGCGACCCGATCGGCGACCGCGACACCCTCGTCGCCGCCGTCGACGAATTCGCCTCGTACTGCGCCGAGAACGGCTGGACCCCGTGCCTGTACTCGGTCGGCGAGCCCACCGCGGCCATCGCCCGCGAGCACGGCTGGACGTGCCTGCAGGTCGCCGAGGAAACCGTGATCCGGCTCGAAGGGCTGGCCTTCTCCGGCAAGAAGTTCCAGGACGTGCGCACCGCCCTCAACCGGGCCCGCAAGGACGGCGTCACCGCCGAATGGACGACCCTGCACGACGCGCCGCTGGCCGTCGTCGAGCAGATCGTGGCGATCTCCGAGGAATGGGTCGCCGACAAGGGCCTGCCGGAGATGGGGTTCACGCTCGGCGGTCTCGAGGAACTCCGCGACCCCGAGGTCCGGCTGCTGCTCGCGATCGACGGCGACCGGCACGTCCACGCCATCACCTCGTGGATGCCGGTCTACCGCGACGGCACCGTCGTCGCGCTGACCCTCGACTTCATGCGGCGTCGCTCCGACGGTTTCCGCCCATCGATGGAGTTCCTCATCGCGTCGGCCGCGTTGTCTGCCCAGCAGGAGGGACTCGAGTACCTGAGCCTGTCCGGTGCGCCCCTGGCCGCGGCCGGACGGACCGACGCGGTGGACCGCACGGCACTCGACGCGCTGCTCGAGATGCTCGGGCGCACCCTCGAACCGGTCTACGGGTTCCGGTCGCTGCTCGCGTTCAAGTCCAAGTTCCAGCCCGAGTACCGGCCCCTGTACATGGTCTTCCCGGATCCCGCCGCGCTGCCCGCGATCGGCGTCGCGGTCGGACGCGCCTACCTTCCCGACGTCTCGCTCGGGCAAGGGCGGCGCCTGCTCACCCGGTTGCTGCGCAGGTGACAGGCTCGGACCGCTGCGGACGACAGGCGCGGAGCGCCGTGGATCAGACCTTCATGATGTCGTCGTGCTTGTCACCCGCGATCGCCTTGTAGATCAGATATCCGCCGAAGATGATCGCGCTCACCATGAGAATCCCGAACAAGTGCTCGAACAGGGCGCCGAACAACGCCAGGCCGATCCACACCAGCGCCACCACACCCACGATCTTCCAGAACATCGCCTTCTCCTGACTCGATTGGCATTTCTCACTGCCGTACACCACGATCCTGACAGTCCCAGACCGGAAAAACACCAGGTCAGAACACAAATCAGGGAAAGATGGGGGGAATCCCCGAGCCGCCGGCCGCCACGTCGGGGTCACTCCCGGAGCGGGGTGGTGACGCACAGCACGCACAAGGCACATAGGCTCGACGCGTTCCCACCCATGTGAAGAAGGCTGAGAAATCGTGTCGTCGACCCGTCGCATTCCCGCCCGCGACCTGGCGCAGATCGCCGTGTTCGCTGCTCTGATCATCGCGCTCGGGCTTCCCGGGCAGATCACCATCGGATCGTCGGGCGTGCCGATCACGCTGCAGACCCTCGGAGTGATGCTCGCCGGCGCACTGCTCGGTGCCCGCAAGGGTGTGCTGTCCGTCGCGACGGTCATCGTGCTGGGTCTTGCGCTTCCCGTGCTCGCCGGCGGTCGCACGACCCTCACGTCCCTGGCCTCCCCCACCGCCGGCTTCCTGATCGGCTGGATTCCCGCCGTCGCGGTCATCGGCTGGCTGTCCGCGCGGATGCTGCCGCGCTACCGGGTGGTGCCCGGTGTCGCGATCAACGTGCTGGGCGGGATCGTGGTGCTGTACGCCTTCGGCATCGCCGGGATGCTGCTGCGCACCGACCTGACCTTCTGGGCCGCGCTGAGCGCCAACGTGACGTTCCTGCCCGGCGACCTGCTCAAGGCCGTCGTCGCAGCCGCCGTTGCGGCGCAGGTGCACCGCGCCTACCCCGGCCTGATCGCGTCGCGCGTGGCGGCGAAGCCCGCCGGCGATCTCGCCCACTGACCGTCCGTCGATGAGCGAGATCCGCTTCGATTCGGTCCGACACGCCTACGGCGAGCGGGTCGTGCTCGACGGCATCGACGTGATCCTCACCGAAAGGCGGATCGGGATCGTCGGGGCCAACGGCAGCGGCAAATCGACGCTGGCCCGCATGATCAACGGTCTCGTCGTTCCCACCTCCGGCACGGTCACCGTCGACGGCCTGGACACCGCACGCAAGGGCCGCGAGGTGCGGCGACGCGTCGGATTCGTGTTCACCGATCCCGACCACCAGATCGTCATGCCGACCGTCGCCGAGGATGTGGACTTCTCGTTGCGGCGCAGCGGACTCGGCAAAGCCGAACGCGCCGAACGGGTCCGGCGGGTGCTCGGCGACTTCGGCCTCGGCGGGCACCACGACCACCCCAGCCACCTGCTGTCGGGAGGCCAGAAGCAGATGCTGGCGCTGGCCGCGATCATGGTCACCGACCCGCAGGTCCTCGTCGCGGACGAGCCGACCACCCTGCTCGATCTCCGCAATACGAGGCTGATCTCGCAGACGTTCGCGAACCTCGAACAGCAGTTGATCGTCGTGACCCACCAGCTGGATCTGCTCACCGACTTCGATCGGGTGCTCGTCGTCGACGGCGGCCGGATCGTCGCCGACGACGCGCCCGGCCCGGCCGTCGACTTCTACCGGACCCTGGTCGCATCATGACGACGCTGGGCCCCTACCACCCGGCGACCACGCCGCTGCACCGCCTCCCGGCCGGACCGAAGCTCGTCGTCACCGCGGCGGCCATCGTCGCGCTGACGTTGTGGATCGACCGGCCGTGGCAGGTGCTGCCCGTCGCCGCCGCCGTGGCCGGGCTCTACGCCATGGCGCGGATTCCGGTCCGGCTCGCCGTCGTCCAGTTGCGTCCGTTGCTGTGGATGCTCGCGTTCATCGGTGTGTTCCAGGTCGTGGTCGCGGGCTGGGAACGCGCGGTGGTGGTGTGCGGTTCGCTGCTGCTCGCGGTCGCGCTCGCGGCGCTGGTGACGCTCACGACCCGCGTGACGGACATGCTGGACGCGATCGTTGCGGGCCTGGGGCCGTTGCGCCGGGTCGGTGTGAATCCGGAGCGGATCGGCCTCGTGCTGGTCATGACCATCCGCTGCATCCCCCTGCTCGGTGAGCTGGTGACACAGGTGAGCGACGCGCGCAAGGCCCGCGGCCTGGGCTTCTCGTTGCGCGCCCTGGTGGTTCCGGTCGTCGTGGGCGCCCTGCGGTCCGCGGATGCGATGGGCGAAGCACTCTCCGCGCGGGGCGTGGACGACTAGGCGTAGTTCCTAGTGCCGGAACCGCTGCTGGATCCGGTCGACGTCCTGCCACGACTGGGCCCAGCCCTCGAGGCGATCGGACGCGGAGATCAATTCGGCGCGCTGCTGCTCGAGCACGGCCATGGGCCGGCTGCCCTCGGGCGCCCCGGCGAGCCGCGCGGCGGCCGCCACGAGTTCCTCGAACTGATCGACACCGGTCTCGAGACGGTGACCGGCCGCGGCGAGCGCCGGTCCGAGCTGCGCCGCGGCCGCGGCGCTCCCACATGCTGCGGATTCGAGCGCGACGACGTCGACCGCGACGGCCTCGAGCGCGGACGACGCGGCCCGAGCGGCCTCGCCGATCTCGTCGAGATCCTCGGCGACGACCGCCTGGGACCGGGCGAGGACCCCGAGCAGATGCGCCAGGCTCCGCTCGTTGCTGGCCAGTCGCGCCATGGGTGCGCGTGCGACGGAACCGTCCGGTGGCAACGCGCGCCGACGCGGAGGAGCCGGCGGGATGGGCACCGCATCGAGGCGTCGCACCTTCCGTACCGCCAGAACCGCGGGAACCGCCAGCGCCGCGGTGGTGCCGCCGGTCGCGACGATCGTCCAGTCCGGGGCGGACGCGGCGACCAGCGTGGCGGTGCCGACGCCCCACATGCCGGTGGCGGCCCCGAAGATTCGGGCTCTGCGGCGGGCCCGCCGCTTCTTCCGCCGCAGCCGGGCGGACGGATCACGCCAGCGGCGCGCCGCTTCGACGACACCGTCGGCGGCTTCCCTGAGCGCGGCAACGGCCGGGGCGGGAACGTTCCCGACCCGGCCGTTGCCCGGAGTGCTCATGTCTGGATCACATCCGACTGTCGACTACTGCGTTCCCGCTGCACCGGCGGCCGGCGGTTCCTTCGCGGTGTTCACGGCCGGCGTGGAGGTACCGGCGGCACCACCGGGGAGCGCCTCGCCCTTCATCGATGCGCGGATCTGCTCGAGCCGGCTGTGCCCGGCCATCTGGATCGTCGCCTGCTGGACCTCGAGCATGCGGCCCTGCACCGAATTCTGGGCGAGCTCGGCCGAGCCCAAGGCGTCGGCGTAACGCCGCTCGATCTTCTCGCGCACGGCGTCGAGGCTCGGGGTGGTGCCGGGAGCCGACAGGGTCGAGTCCATCGAGCGCAGCGACTCGCTGACCCGTTCCTGCATCTTCGCCTGCTCGAGCTGGCTGAGCAGCTTGGTGCGCTCGGCGACCTTCTGCTGCAGGGCCATCGCGTTCTGCTCGACGGCCTTCTTCGCCTGCGCCGCGGCCTGCAGCGACTGGTCGTGCAGCACCTTGAGGTCCTCGACGGACTGCTCGGCGGTCACGAGCTGGGCCGCAAACGCCTCGGCGGCGTTCGTGTACTGGATGGCCTTCTCGGTGTCGCCGGCGGCGGTGGCCTGGTCGGCCATGAGCACGGCCTGACGGGCACTGGCGTTGAGCTTCTCGACCTCGTCCAGCTGACGGTTGAGCTTCATCTCGAGCTGCCGCTGGTTGCCGATGACGGACGCAGCCTGCTGGGACAGGGCCTGGTGCTGACGCTGGGCATCCTCGATCGCCTGCTGAATCTGGACCTTCGGATCGGCCTTCTCATCGATCTTGGAGTTGAAAAGCGCCATGAGGTACTTCCAACCCTTGACGAACGGATTAGCCATGGGTGTGATCCTGCCTCCATCTGGTACGCCGCGCCGAACGCGACCCGGTGCGCGGCCCTCGCGCACCGATTCGGACCGCCGCACCTTCACCGTTCATCGGGCGGTCCCACCTGTCGTGTCCCGGGCCACCCCCCGGTGGTGACCCGAAAAAGTCTGTCGCTTTCGTCCGCATCCGGCAAGCCGGCGCGGTCGTGATCCATGTTAGGCGGCAGCCAGCGCCCGCGTCGCAGGTGGCGGAATCACCACGCGGGTGTCCTGCGCAATTCGCGCGGCCGGATCCCCGGCAGGACCGTGGACGGCCACACCGGAATCGAGGGGTGCCGCCGCAGCGGCATCCTTCCGATCGCGATGCGGTGCCGCATCCGCCAGCGACTCGCTGACGTCGAACAGCACGTCGGACAGCGGCACCTCGAGCGCGTCGCAGATTGCCGCGAGGAGTTCGCTCGACGCTTCCTTGCGTCCGCGTTCGATCTCCGAGAGGTAGCCGAGGCTGACCCGCGCACTGCTCGACACCTCGCGCAGAGTGCGACTCTGCGACACACGGGTGCGCCGAAGGCTGTCACCGATTGCCTCACGCAACAACAGAGCCATCGCGTCCTCCTCGTCCGTCGTGCCTTATCCCGGACAACGCGTAACCGCGCCGCCGGGTTCCCGCGGTCGCGACACCGTGCACCGAAACCGCGGTGAGCAGACACTACAACGCCGAGTCCGATGTCAGGCGCCCGAGTAGCCCCGACACGGCGGCGTCCACCGCACCGAGCCGGATGGACCATCGGTCGCCGTGCACCGCAGGGCATGTCACGGTGGTGCCGTCGGGGCCACAGATCCCCAGAAAAAGGGTGCCCGGCGGGTGCCCGTCCTGATCGTCGGGGCCGGCGACCCCGGTCAGTCCGACACCCCACGTCGCACCGCAGCGTTCCGCAGCGCCCTCGGCGAGTGCTGCAGCGGTCGACTCGGCGACCGGACCGTCCCGCCCGAGGCGCTCGGTGTCGACGCCGGCGAGCGATGCCTTCAGATCGGTCGCGTACACGACGAGACCACCGCGCAACACCGCGCTGGCTCCGGGCACACCGGCGATCGTGGCCGAGAGCAGGCCCGCAGTGAGCGATTCGGCGGTCGCGACGGTCTGCCCTCGCTCGACGAGGGCGGCAACGAGGTCTGCGGCCCGGGTGGCGGCGACGAGAGGATCCGGCGCGGCGGCCATCTACGCTTCGGCTCCGCCCAGGTCGTCGCGGTGATGCTGGTCGTCGCGGTGATGCTGGTCGTCGCGGTGATGCTGGGCCTCCGTGCGGACGCCCGCGCGCAACCGTGCCGCCTGGACCACATAGTCGATGCCGGTACCGACGGTCAACAGCACTGCCAGCGCCATCAGCGCGACCGCGAACGGCATCACGGCGTCCGGCAAGGGCAGCAGGTACACCCCGATCGCGAGGGTCTGCACGAGAGTCTTGGCCTTGCCGCCGCGGCTGGCGGGGATCACCGCGTGCCGGAGCACCGCGAATCGCAGTGCCGTGATACCGAGTTCGCGGGCGGCGATGATTCCGGTCACCCACCAGGACAGGTCGCCGAGGACCGACAGGCCGACGAGTGCGGCACCGATCAGCGCCTTGTCCGCGATCGGGTCGGCGAGCTTGCCGAAATCCGTGACCAGACCTCGACGACGGGCGAGCTGACCGTCGACGCGATCGGTGATCGCGGCGATCGCGAACACCGCCGTGGCCGCGATGCGCCAACGGGTCTCGTGACCGTCGCCGACGAACAGCAGCACGAGGAACACCGGCACCAGCGCGATCCGCAGCATGGTGAGGATGTTCGCGATGTTCCACAGCGGCACCGGCTCGTGGGCGGTGCCGGCGTGCGGTCCCGGCGCGGCGCCGCTACCGGCCCCGGCGACATGGGGACGGGGCGTGCTCATGCGGACCTCCGGGTGCAACGTCGTGAAGTACCGGAAGTCGGCACAGGTCGGGCCGGTGGACGTAGTTCCCCCGGAATCTGGGATGAACTCGACGATCCGACCGGCACGTGACCCACAATATCGTTCCGAGCACCCGCTACTGTTCACCGCATGACTTCTCCGACGCCCGATCACGAACACGCCGACCGGATCATCGTGCGCCGTGCTCGAACGTCGGACGTTCCGGAGATCAAGCGTCTCATCGACATCTATGCAGGTCGCATCCTGCTCGAGAAGAACCTCGTGACCCTGTACGAGTCGGTGCAGGAGTTCTGGGTGGCCGAATCGGGTGGCGAGGTCATCGGCTGCGGCGCGCTGCACGTGCTGTGGGCGGATCTCGGCGAGGTGCGCACGGTCGCGGTGGATCCGCGGGTCAAGGGGCGCGGCGCCGGACATCTCGTGGTGGCCAAACTCATCGAGGTCGCGCGGGAACTCGAGCTCGACCGGCTCTTCGTGCTCACGTTCGAGGTGGAGTTCTTCGGCCGGCACGGATTCGCCGAGATCGAGGGCACCCCCGTCACCGCCGAGGTCTACGCCGAAATGTGCCGGTCGTACGATACCGGCGTCGCCGAGTTCCTGGATCTGAGCTACGTCAAACCCAACACACTCGGCAACACGCGGATGCTGCTCACGCTCTGAGCGGCTCCGGAGCACACCCCGAACCCGAAGCGAGGAACCCATGCCCCTGTTCGCCGTCGAATACACCTACTCCGACGCCACCGTCGCCGCACGCGACGAGCACCGCCCGACGCACCGCAGCTGGCTGAGCGACCTCGTCGACGCGGGCACGGTCGTGGCGACGGGCCCGTGGGTGGACGGTTCGGGCGCCCTGATCCTCATCGACGTCGCCGACGAGGCTGCCGCGCACGAACTGATGGCACAGGACCCGTTCGCGCAGCGCAACCTCGTCGACGCCGTCCGCATCACCGGTTGGCAGCCGGTGATGGGCGTGTTCAACGCCTGACGGTCACCGCACGTTCTCGGTTTCGGAGCTCTCCACGGCCTCGGCCTTCCGGGCGTCGCTGCGGTTCTTGAGCAGGCTCAGGACGGTCGTCACGACGAGCACCCCGATGATCACCGCCAACGACAGGCTCGTGGAGATCTCCGGGACCGCGACGTGCTCCCCGCCGTTGACGAACGGCAGCGTGTTCTCGTGCAGCGCGTGCAGCACAAGCTTGAGGCCGATGAACGCCAAGATGATCGACAGGCCGTACGACAGGTACACGAGGCGGTCCAGCAGGCCGCCGATGAGGAAGAACAGCTGACGCAGGCCCATCAGGGCGAACGCGTTCGCCGTGAACACCAGGTACGGCTCCTGGGTGAGGCCGTAGATCGCCGGGATGGAGTCGAGGGCGAACAGCACGTCGGCGAAGCCGATGGCGAGCAGCGCGAGCATGAGCGGCGTGACCATGCGCTTGCCGTCGATCCGGGTGACCAGACGGTCGCCGTCGTAGTGCTCGGTGGTGGGAACGACCTTGCGCACCAGCTTCACGATGCGGCCCTCGTCGGGCTTGGTGTCCTCGTCCTTGTTGTGGTCGATGATCAGCTTGACCGCGGTGTACAGCAGGAAGACGCCGAACAGGTAGAACACCCAGCTGTAGGCGTTGATCGCCGCGGCACCGACCGCGATGAACGCGCCGCGCATCGCCAGGGCCAGGACGATGCCGATGGTGAGCACCTTCTGCTGATATTCGCGGGGGATCGCGAAGGTCGCCATGATCACCACGAACACGAACAGGTTGTCGACCGACAGCGCCTTCTCGGTGACGTAGCCGGCGAAGTACTCGCCGCCGTACTGCGGTCCCCACAGCGCGAAGACCACGACGCCGAACAGGATCGCGATGCCGATGAAGACGGCGGACCAGAATCCGGATTCACGCAGCGACGGGGCGTGCGGGGTACGGACGTGGGAGACGAAGTCGAACACGAAGAGCGCGGCGATGACCGCGATCGTGACGAGCCACACCAGGGGTGTCACATGCATGGGGCTGAATTCCTCCGGTAGACCTGAAAGGGCACCGGAGGTCTCTCCCGCCTGCACAGGTGCAGACCGACAGTCCCGGAGCGGCAACGCTGCCGTACGTGTTGACGGAACTGTCGCGGATCACGGGGATACTCCCCTCCACAACGTGGTCCATTCAACCACACTCGCAGTCCGGGGCCGTATCAGTCCTGGTCGGAGCCGTTCTCCCCGTCTCCACCGCCCCCACGGATGGAGTACAGCAGGCCCTCGAGTTCGTCCGGCTTGACCAGCACCTCGCGGGCCTTCGACCCTTCGCTCGGGCCGACCACACCGCGGGTCTCCATCAGGTCCATGAGCCGGCCGGCCTTCGCGAAACCGACGCGCAGCTTGCGCTGCAGCATCGACGTCGAGCCGAACTGGCTGGACACCACCAGTTCCACGGCCTGGAGGAACACGTCGAGGTCGTCGCCGATGTCGGGGTCGACGTCCTTCTTCTCCCCCGCCTTCTGCGTGGTGACGCCCTCGGTGTACTCGGGTTCGGCCTGGTTCTTGGTGAAGTCGACGACCGCGGCGATCTCTTCGTCGGTGATGAACGCACCCTGCAGGCGTTGCGGTTTGCCCGCACCCATCGGCAGGAACAGACCGTCGCCCATACCGATGAGCTTCTCGGCGCCGGGCTGGTCGAGGATGACGCGCGAGTCCGTGAGCGACGAGGTCGCGAACGCCAGCCGGGACGGCACGTTCGTCTTGATCAGGCCCGTGACGACGTCCACGGACGGTCGCTGCGTGGCCAGCACGAGGTGGATACCGGCGGCGCGGGCCTTCTGCGTGATCCGCACGATCGACTCCTCGACCTCACGCGGCGCGGTCATCATCAGGTCGGCGAGCTCGTCGACGATCGCCAGGATGTACGGATACGGGCGGTACACGCGTTCACTGCCGAGCGGCGCGGTGATCTCCCCGGAGCGCACCTTGGCGTTGAAGTCGTCGATGTGCCGCACCCGGTTGGCCTGCATGTCCTGGTAGCGCTGCTCCATCTCCTCGACGAGCCATGCCAGCGCGGCCGCCGCCTTCTTCGGCTGCGTGATGATGGGCGTGATGAGGTGCGGGATGCCCTCGTACGGCGTCAACTCGACCATCTTGGGGTCGATGAGGATCATCCGCACGTCCTCCGGGGTCGCCCGGATCAACAGCGACACCAGCATCGAGTTGACGAAGCTGGACTTACCGGAACCGGTGGAACCGGCCACCAGCAGGTGCGGCATCTTCGCCAGATTGGCGTGCACGAAGTCGCCCTCGATGTCCTTGCCGAGGCCGATCACCAGCGGATGCCGATCCTTGCGGGTGCTCGGGGCGGCGAGCACGTCGGCCAGCCGGACCAGTTCGCGGTCCGAGTTGGGCACCTCGATGCCCACCGCGGACTTGCCCGGGATCGGGGCGAGCAACCGCACGTTGTCGGTCGCGACGGCGTACGCGATGTTGCGCGCCAGCGCGGTGATCTTCTCGACCTTGACGCCGGGACCCAGTTCGACCTCGTAGCGGGTGACGGTCGGACCGCGGGTGAACCCGGTGACCGCCGCGTCGATCTTGAACTGTTCGAGGACCTCGGTGATCGAGTCGATCATCTGGTCGTTCGCGGACGAGCGCGTCTTCGGCGGGTCGCCCTGGATGAGCAGCCCGATCGACGGCAGCGTGTAGTCGCCTTCGACGACCCGCTCCGGCACCATCGCGTCGAGTTCGTCGGCCTCGTCGACGGCCGGCGTCGGCGGCGGGGTGGGTTTCGGGGTCGGCTTGGGCCTGGTCCGCTGTTTGGGCGGTTCCGGCGTCGGTTCCGGTTCCGGTTCGGGTTCGGGAGCGGGCGGCGCCTCGAACGGCTTCGTCGCGGGCGCGTCCCACAGCGGCAGCACCTCGGTGCGGGCGTTGCCGTCGAATTCGTCGGTCGGGTAGTTCTCGGCCGGGGTGCGGCGCCGTCGCGGGCGGCGTTCGGTGGGATAGCCGTCGGCGTCGAACAGCGTCGGGTCGTGGTCGTCGTACGGCGGTTCGTCACGGCCGAAGTCGTCGTGGGGGTCGTACTCGTCGTAGTCGCCGTATTCGTCGTCGGCGCGATAGGACAACCCGAAGTAGTCGCGGAAGAGACCAGGCAGTTCACGCACGGTGGTGCCGGTGATGAGCAGGATCCCGAACCCGGCGGCCAGCACCATCAGCGGCACCGAGAGCCAGACGGTCAGGCCCGAGGTGAGCGGCCCGCCGACCGCGCCGCCGACGAACCCGGCGCCCTGCGATCGGCCTTCGGGAGTGGTCGGCGATCCGGATGCGATGTGCCACAGCCCGAGTGCGGGGAGCCCGACCAGCAGCCCGCCGAGGATCAGGCGGGGGCGGATCTCGGGTCGCGGCTCGGTGCGCATGAGCACCACGGCGATACCGATCGCGACGAGCGGCAGCACTGCGCTGGCACCACCGGTGACCGCGCGCACCCCGGATTCGACCCAGCCGCCGACCGGGCCGCCGACCCCGAACCACACGCTGCCCGCCACGACCAGGCCGAGTGCGATCAGTCCGAGCGCGATGCCGTCGCGGCGGTGACCGTGTTCGATGTCGCCGGCCTTGCCCATCGTGCGGATGGTGGCGCCGACGCCGCGAGCGATCATGAACCAGCCGGCGCTGATCCCGCGCCCGAGGGAGTCGAGCACGCCGGGGCCCCGACGTCCGGACGCCGAGGTTCGAGAGGGCGCGGCGACGCGGGCCGGACGCGTGGATGCGGCCGAACGCCGCGCCGGGGTCCGGGTGGACGACGCCGAGGACCGGCGCTTGGTGGCGCCGGTCTTCGCGGTGCCCGCCTTCGCGGTTCCACTCTTGGCCGCGCCGCTGCGCGACGATCCGCTCTTCGAGGAACCGCCGGACCGGCTCGCACCGGCGCTGCCGGAGCGGCTCGAGGTCCCGGCCGAGCCGCGCGCTGTCGCCTTCGACCGGGAGGTCGTGGACGATCCGCGACTGCTCGACTTTCCTGCCATACCCGTCAGGTTAGCCGCTCGGTCCCCATCCGAACCATCCGCAACACCGGCACCACGTCGCGGTTCATGTCACAGGACACGCCGTGACCTGGGTATTCACCGTCACACGCCGCGAGCCGAGGCCGTGATCTCGTCGAGGTCGCGGGGCTCGCCGTCCGTCTCCAGCCGCACCTGGTCGCGACCGAACGCGTGCAGCAGCAGTTCCGCCGGTTCGCCGCGCAGCACGACGGTGCGCGGGCCTCGTTTCCGCACGGTGGCGCGCGTGCCGTCGGGGCGTTCGAAGACGACGCTGACATCGCTGCCGCGGTAGCTGCGCCGGCCGATCTGCCGGGCCAGCCGCCACAGGTGCTCTTGATCGTCGGCGGGCAGCACCCGCGGCTCCCAGCCGTCGACGGCGCGCCGGACGTCCTCGTGGTGGACGAACATCTCCCCCGCGTTCGCGACCGCGTCGACCAGGAACAACGGGGACCACATCGGCGGCCCGGACTCGATGTCCGCGAGCAGGTACGCCCACGGCCGGTCGGTGGCCGACTTGCGCACCTTCTCGGTGTGGTCCGCGAGCTGCGGCAGAAGGATGCCGGGCATCGAGTCGATCCGGCGCTCGCGCACGAGCAGGTGCGCGGCGAGATCCCGTGTCGTCCAGTCCCCGCAGAGGGTGGGCGCGTCGGGACCGACCTCCGACATCGTGCGGACCAGGGCTGCTCGTTCGCGTTTGGCCAGGCTCACGGCGCCGACGGTACACGGCGCGCCCGACACCGTCATCGCTCCCGGCGGGCGACCCGCGGTCGGTGGACACGGGCCGCCCGAAGATCACTCCGGTGCTGTCACCGCGATGACGGTCGGCACGATCATCGGCCGGCGGCGGTAGGTCTCGGACACCCAGCGCCCGACCACACGCCGGATGGCCTGTGCGATGCGGTGGGTCTCGTTGATGCCTTCCGCGGCGAGTTCGTCGAGCGTCTTGTCGACGAGCCGGGCGGCCTCGGACAGGGCCGTGGGGTCGTCGGAGAATCCGCGTCCCGACACCTCGGGGGAACTGACCGCACGGCCGGTGGCCGAGTCGACGGCGACCGAGATCGAGATGAAGCCGCCCTCGCCGAGGATGAGCCGGTCCGACAGGGTCGATTCGCCGACGTCGCCGACGGACAGACCGTCGACGTACACGTGGCCGACGGGGATCTGCCCGACGATCTCGGCGAGACCGTCGACCATGTCGACGACGACACCGTCCTCCGCGAGGACGATCCGCTCGGGCGGCACACCGGTGGCTTCGGCGAGCTTCGCGTTGGCGCGCAGGTGCCGCCATTCGCCGTGGACGGGCATCGCGTTGGTCGGGCGCACCGCGTTGTACAGGTACAGCAGCTCACCGGCCGACGCGTGGCCGGAGACGTGGACCTTCGCGTTCTGCTGGGTGACGACGGTCGCGCCGCGCTTGGCGAGTCCGTTGACGACCGCGAACACCGAGTTCTCGTTGCCGGGGATCAGCGACGACGCCAGCACGACGAGGTCGTCGGCGCGGATGTTGATCTGCCGGTGCTCGCCGCGGGCCATGCGTGAGAGGGCCGAGAGCGGTTCGCCCTGGGATCCCGTCGAGACCAGGACGAGGCGGTTGCCCGGCAGGCTCGCCGCGGTGTCCAGGTCGACGACGAGGCCGTCGGGCACCTGCAGGTACCCGAGGTCCTGGGCGATCTGCATGTTGCGGACCATCGAGCGGCCGACGAACGCGATCCGCCGGTTGTACCGGGCGGCGACGTCGACGACCTGCTGGATGCGATGGACGTGGCTGGCGAACGAGGCGACGATGACGCGGTTGGTGGCCTTGCCGATGACGCCGTCGAGCACGCCGCCGATCTCGCGTTCGGGGGTGACGAAACCCGGCACCTCGGCATTGGTGGAGTCGACGAGGAACAGGTCGACGCCTTCGTCGCCGAGTCGCGAGAACCCGGCCAGGTCGGTGAGCCGGTTGTCCAGGGGCAACTGGTCGAGCTTGATGTCGCCGGTGTGCAGGACGAGACCGGCGTCGGTGCGGATCGCGACGGCGATCGCGTCGGGGATCGAGTGGTTGACCGCGAAGTACTCGCACTCGAAGGGGCCGTGCGTGGTGCTCTCCCCCTCGGTGACCTCGACGAGCACGGGCCGCTGCCGGTGCTCGCGGCATTTCGCCGCGACCAGCGCCAACGTGAACTTGGAGCCGACCACCGGAATGTCGGGGCGCAGACGCAGCAGGAACGGCACCGCGCCGATGTGATCTTCGTGACCGTGCGTCAGCACGATCGCTTCGACGTCGTCCATCCGGTTCTCGATGTACCGGAAGTCGGGCAGGATCAGGTCGACGCCGGGCTGCTGATCCTCGGGGAACAGCACGCCGCAGTCGACGATCAGGATCTTGCCCTGGTGCTCGAAGACCGTCATGTTGCGGCCGATCTCGCCGATACCGCCGAGCGCGACGACCCTCAGGCCCTTCGCGGGCGCCTTGGGCGGTGCGCCCAGACGCATAGTCGGATCGACCGGCTGACGCAGGTCGGGTCGCTGGGTCGCCGCAGAGGTCTGCGGGGTGCGGCGCGGGCGGGTGGCGGGCGGGCCTGCGCTCCGGGTGGCTCGCCCGCGGCCGCGGGACGGGCCGCTCACGAGAGCACCCCGGCGGCGTGGAGGTCGGCGGCGAGCGCATCGATCTGCGCGGAGGTCGGCGCGACCTGCGGCAGGCGGGGCTCACCGACGTCGATGCCCATCAGACGCAGCCCGGCCTTGGACGCGCTGACACCGCCGAGGCGGGCGACGGCCCGCAGGATCGGCACGAGTTCGAGGTTGATCGCGCGAGCGCGGGCGATGTCGCCGTTCATGAACGCGGTGTGCAGCTCGCGCAGGCGGCCGGGAACGAGGTGGCCGATGACGCTGACGAAGCCGACCGCGCCGACCGCGAGCCACGGCAGGTTCAGCGGATCGTCGCCCGAGTAGAACTTCAGGTCGGTGGTTCCGATGAGCTCGGCACCGGCGTTCAGGTCGCCCTTGGCGTCCTTGACCGCGACGATCCGCGGATGCTCGGCGAGGCGGCGCAGCGTCTCGGTTTCGATCGGCACCACCGAGCGGGGCGGAATGTCGTAGAGCATCACGGGCAGGTCGGTCGCATCGGCGACGGCCGTGAAGTGCGCGTAGAGGCCCGCCTGCGGGGGCCGCGAGTAGTACGGGGTGACCACGAGCAGGCCGTGTGCGCCCGCACGAGCCGCGTCGCGCGCGAGCTCGACGCTGTGCGCGGTGTCGTTGCTGCCGGCACCGGCGATGATCTTCGCCCGGTCGCCGACCGCGGCGAGGACCGCGCGCATCAGTTCGAGCTTCTCGTTCTCGGTCGTGGTGGGCGACTCGCCGGTGGTACCGGCGAGAACCAGTGCGTCGCAGCCGCCGTCGACCAGGTAGGTCGCCAGACGCACTCCCGCATCGACGTCGAGCTTGCCGTCGGCAGTGAACGGGGTCACCATCGCCGTGGCGATGGTGCCGAACGGAAGCTCGACAGCAGAAGCGGAATCACCGTTGGTCATGGTCAGAAGGCTACCGCGTGCAGAAGGCGCTGCGACACACGCCCGCCCACCCCGTCGCGCTGTTCAGCCCTCCGTCGTGAACTGGCTGGCCGCGACCTCGGTCCCGTCGGGCAGTGTGGTGACGGCGAAGTCACCGAAGACGTTCGGTGCGACCTCCTGCAGGCGACGCAGGCACTCGACCGCGAGACGACGGATTTCGACGTCGGCGTGTTCGGTGGCACGCATCGCGATGAAGTGCCGCCACGCCCGGTAGTTGCCGGTGACGACCACGCGCGTCTCGGTGGCATTGGGCAGCACGGAGCGGGCGGCCTCGCGCACCCGCTTCGCGCGCAGCGGGCCCGCGGGAACGTGCGACAGCTTCTCGTCGAGAGCGCCGAGCAGTTCGGTGTAGGCCGCCCTGCTGGTCTCGGCGGCGGCGAGGAACAACCGCTCGAGCTCCTCGTCGCCCTCGATCGCCGGCGGCACCACGACCGGCGTGTCGCCGCCCGGCACGAACCGCTGGGAGAGCTGCGAGTAGGAGAAGTGCCGGTGCCGGATCAGTTCGTGGGTGCACGACCGCGAGATGCCGGTGATGTAGAAGCTCGCGGAGCTGTGTTCGAGAACGGACAGGTGGCCGACGTCGATGAGGTGCCGGATGTAGCCGGCGTTCGTCGCGGTGCGGGGATTGGGCTTGGACCAGCTCTGATAGCACGCGCGACCGGCGAATTCGACGAGTGCCTCGCCGCCGTCGGCGTCGGTCTCCCAGGGCACGTCGTCGGGCGCGACGAATTCGGTTCGGGCGACGAGCCGAACCTTCGGTGTGACAGCTTCGGGCGCCATCGCGATCTCCTGCCTTCGTTCACTACCTCTGGTGCGACGGTAGCCGCGCCGCGTCGATCGCACTCGGTGAGGTCGCGATGATGTCAACACGATGCTTGACCGGCGTCATTTATGGCGTCACTATGACGTCATGAACATCGAGACCTACACCGCCGCCGTGACCGACGCCGTGCTCGCCGCGGCGGAACTCGGTGACGAACAGACCCGCCGCACCGCCGCGGCACTCGCCACCGCGATCGCCGCCCCCGTGCGGCTCGCCGTGCTCGACGCACTCTCCGATCTCGCCACCGAGGTTTCCGACCAGCTCGGGGACCGGCGCGTGACGGTCCGGCTCGACGGACGCGAGACCGTCGTCGAGGTCCACGACGGTCGGGCACCGGAATCCGAGACCCCGCCACCGACGTTCGAGGAGGTCACCGGCGACATCAGCCGGGTGACGCTGCGACTCGTCGAGCAGATCAAGGCCCGCGCCGAGGAGGCCGCGGCGCAGAACGGCCTCTCGCTCAACTCCTGGGTCGCGCAAGCCGTGCAGGGCGCACTGCGCGACCAGATGCGCTATCAGAGAACAGGATTCGACCACAACTGGGGCTCGTACAGTCCACCCCGTCGCCCCGGCGCGCCCCGATCCGGCGCCGCCGGCGCCCGGAAGGATCCGGAACCGGCCGACTCCGGCCCCGAGGAATCCGGACATTCCCCCGAGGCCGACCGCGACGAAGAGTGAACTTCTCTCGGGTGCGGTACATTTCCGACGCACCGCACCTGGGACAAGGAGTGAAACCCGATGGCCGTCAGCAGTTCCCTCACCTCGGAGATCAAGGCGACCCCGGAGCAGGTGATGGCCGCCATCGCAGCGGTGGACCGGCTTCCGGAGTGGTCCTCGGCGCACAAGTCCGTGACGATCGAGAGCACCCACCCGGACGGACGCCCGCATCGCGTCCGCATGACGGTGTCGATCATCGGCATCACCGACGAGCAGGTCGTCGACTATGCGTGGAACGGCAACGAGTCGATGTCGTGGACGCTCGTCGAGAGCAGCCAGCAGAAGCAGCAGGACGGCGCGTACGCCCTGTCGCCCACCGCCGACGGCACCAGCGTCGAGTTCTCGCTGACGATCGACCCGAAGATTCCGCTGCCCGGGTTCCTCGTGAAGAAGGCCCAGAAGATGGCCGTCGAGACGGCGAGCAAGGGCCTGGCCGCGTTCGTCGCGAAGACGGTCTGACGGTGGTGCGCAGGTCGTTCGCGGTCGCGGTCGGCGCTGTCGTCGCGATCGCCCTCGCCGGCTGCGGGTCCGAGTCCGACGGGAACGGCTCCGGGGCCGACACCGTAGCGGATCCGTCGGTCGACATCCCGGGAATCGAGATCGTCGACTATCCCGCGGGCGATCACGTGGGAGCCTCGGAGCGGGTCCCGTACGAGTACAGCCCGCCGTTCGGTGGGCCGCACGACGCGGCGTGGGCGACGTGCACAGGCATCGTCTACCCGGTGCCGATCCGCAGCGAGAACGCGGTGCACTCGCTCGAGCACGGCGCGGTGTGGATCACCTACGATCCCGAGCGGCTCTCCGACGAGCAGGTGGACCTGCTGGCCGCCCGCGTCGACGGCGTGAGCTACATGCTCATGTCGCCGTATCCCGATCTGGCACAGCCGATCTCACTGCAGTCGTGGGGACACCGGCTGTTCGTCGAGGACGCCGACGATCCGCGCATCGATCAGTTCATCGAGGCGCTGCGGCTGAATCCGAACACCTACCCGGAGCCGGGCGCGACCTGTGTGACCCTGCCGACGAACTTCGATCCCGCGAATCCGCCGCCGTTCCAGCCGATCCCGTAGCGGTGTGCCTTTGTGGCGGCTCCTGCCGCCACAAAGGCACACGGGCGGCGCAGCCGCACTATCCCGCGACGGTCACGGCGACGGTCGCGCCGAGTTCGTAGCACTTCTCCCGCACCGCCGCGTCGATCGGGCCGGTGACCTCCACGACAGCTGCCGCCTGGGTCAGTTCCAGTCCGGTGACGATCTTCTGCACCGACGTGACGGCACCGGCGGTGTCGTTGTTGCCGTGCACCCACAGCCCATAGGGCCGCCCGGCGACCGCGTCGAGGCACGGGTAGTACACGGTGTCGAAGAAGTGCTTGAGCGCACCGGACATGTAGCCGAAGTTCGCCGAGGTGCCGAACACGTAGCCGTCGGCGGCGAGCACGTCGGGCACGGTCGCCCCGAGAGCCGGGACCGAACGCACCCGCACCCCGGTGATCTCGGGGTCGTTCGCGCCGGCCAGCACCGCCTCGAGCAGTTCCCGGGTGGGCGGCGACGGCGTGTGGTGGACGACGAGCAGGACGCGCTCGGCCGGATCCTGGGGAGCAGCGGGGTCGGTCACAGGGTGCAGACTACGACGCGTTCCGGTCGCGTTCGAGCTTCTCGAGCGCCACCGCGCGGCGCATGGTCTCGCGGGCGCGGGGCCGGTCACCGGCGTGGTCGTACGCGCGGGCCAGCCGGTACGAGTTGCGCCAGTTGTCCGGGTCCGCCTCCCATTCCTGCTTGACCTGCTGGAACAGCTGGTCGGCGGCGTCGCGGTCGACGCGTCCGGACGGCATCCGCGGCAGGTCGCTGACGTCGAGCTCGAGGCCCTCCTCGTGGATGCGGCGCGCGAGGTGCTGATGCTGCAGGCCCGCGCGGATCGTGGCGTAGACGATCCACGCGCCGACGAACGGCAGCAGGAGCACGCCGATGCCGAGGCCGATCGCCGCGACTTCGCCCGAACCGACCAGTTCGATACCGACCTTGCCGAGCAGCACGAAGTAGAAGACGAGCGCGACCACGATGAACGCGATCGGCACGAGGACCTTGGTCAGTTCGTTCTTCACGTGCCGATTGTCTCAGGCCGCGTTCGGGGACCCGCGGCCGAACGCCGCCGGGGTGAGCGTGCCCACGTCCACCGGCCCTTGACGGTCCATCGACGACAGCGTCCACTGGTCTCATGCAATTCGCCGCCCCGGCCGAGCTGTACGACCGGTACATGGGCCGATACGCCCCGACACTCGCGGCCGCGCTCGCGGACGCCGCAGGGGTGACCTCCGGGCTTCGTGTGTGCGATGTCGGTTGCGGCCCCGGCGGTTTGACCGCGGAGATGGTGTCCCGGGTGGGACCGGACCACGTCGCCGCGATCGATCCGGCACCGCAGTTCGCGGCGGCCTGCCGGGAGCGGAACGCCGGAGTCGACGTGCGCGTGGGCGTGGCCGAGGACCTGCCGTGGCCGGACGACACGTTCGATGTCACCGCGGCCGCGCTGGTGATCGGATTCATGTCCGACCCGGATCGCGGCGTGCGCGAGATGGCTCGCGTCACCCGTCCCGGCGGCACCGTCGCAGCGTGCATGTGGGACATCGCCTCCGACGGCATGACGATGCTGCGGGTGTTCTGGTCGGCGGTGCGCAGCGTCGTCCCCGACGCCGTCGGCGAGAGCGCGATGGCCGGGACGGCCGAGGGTGACATCGCCAACCGGTTCCGCCGCGCCGGTCTCGACGAGGTGATCGCCGGCAGGCTGATCGCTCGCGCCGACTACGCCGATTTCGACGACTTCTGGGAGCCGTTCACGTTCGCGGTCGGACCGGCCGGCCAGTACCTGCAGACCTTGACCGCGCAGCAGCAAGCGGCTGTTCGCGAAGCGTGCCGGGAGCAACTGCCCTCGTCGGGCGCCTTCACCCTCGACGCCCGCGCCTGGTATGCGCGCGCCACGATTCCCCGCGGATGGACGTAGGACCGGGCCGCCGGTGGCGGCCCGTCCCCGTCAGAGGTCGAGCAGAGGATCGATCCCGACCGTCAGTCCCGGTCGCGACCCGATCTCGCGGACGCCGAGCAGTACGCCCGGCACGAACGAGGTCCGGTCGATCGAATCGTGGCGGATGGTGAGGGTCTCCCCCTGGGTGCCGAGCAGGACCTCCTGGTGCGCGACCAGACCCGCGAGCCGCACCGAATGCACCCGCACACCGTCGACGTCGGCGCCGCGCGCACCCTCGAGTTCGGTGGTGGTGGCGTCCGGGCTGCGACCCACACCCGCGGCGGCGCGGGCTTCGGCGATCAGCGCGGCCGTGCGGTAGGCCGTTCCGGACGGGGCGTCGACCTTGTTCGGGTGATGCAGTTCGATGACCTCGACAGAATCGAAGAATCGCGCGGCGGCCTGTGCGAACCGCATCGACAGGACCGCGCCGATCGCGAAGTTCGGGGCGATGAGCACACCGGTTCCGGGCGACTCGGCAACCCAGCCGCGCACCTTCTCGAGGCGTTCCTCGTCGAAGCCGGTGGTGCCGACGACCGCGTGGATGCCGTTGCGCACCAGGAATTCCAGGTTGCCCATGACGACGTCGGGGTTGGTGAAGTCGACAACGACCTGGGTGCCCGACGTGACGAACGACTCGATGCTGTCGCCCTTGTCGACGGTCGCGACCAGCTCGAGATCGGCCGCGTCCTCGACGCCCTTGCAGATCGCCTGCCCGACCTTGCCCTTGGCTCCGAGCACACCCACCCGGATAGCTGTTGCGTTCACTTGTCTCGTCACGCCCTTCCGTCACGTCCGTCGCACAAGAGCGTACGCAATCCGGGTGCCCACCCGAGCAACCGGTCGCGGGTTCACCCCACGATGCCGCGCACCGACGCGGGCAGATCCCGGGCGCGGCGGTAGGGCCCCACGACGGCCGCCGCGAACGGCCGGTTCAGCAGTTCCCCGGCGACCGCGCGCACCTCGTCGGACGTGACCCCGGCGATGCGCTCGAGGGTCTCGCTCACGCTCCAGTGGGTGCCGTAGCTGAGTTCGCTGCGGCCGATCCGGTGCATCCGGGCACCGGTGTCCTCGAGCCCGAGCACGAGGCCACCGCGAATCGATCCCTTCGCCCGCGCGCATTCGGCGTCGGTGATGCCGTGGTCGGCGACGTCGCGCAGCACTTCCCGGATCACGGTCGCGACCTCGGCGAGGTTCTCGGGCTGGCACCCGGCGTAGATCGAGAACGCGCCGGTGTCGGCGAACGTGTCGACCCCGGAGTACACGGAGTAGGCCAGTCCGCGCTTCTCGCGTACCTCCTGGAACAGCCGCGAGCTCAGGCCACCGCCGATCGCGGCGTTGAGCACCGACAGTGCCCAGCGGCGACCGTCGTGCCGTCCGAAGGCGCGCACCCCGAGCGACAGGTGCGCCTGTTCCCCGTCGTGGTCGGTGATGCTCAGCGCCGGTGGCGTGCGCAGCCGCGCTGTTCCCTCCCGGCGCGGCGCCGGCTGGGCCCCGCGGTCGATGTGGGCGGCGAAGGCGCGGCGCACCAGCTCGACGGTGTGCTCGTGGTCGACGTTGCCGGCGACCGCGACGACCATCCGGTGCGGCGTGTAGCGGCGGACGTGGAACGAGTGGAGCTGGTTGCGGGTCATCGACTCGATCGACTCGACGGAGCCGATGACGGGCCGGCCGATCGGGTGGTCGCCGTAGAGCGCGGTGAGGAAGCTGTCGCCGAGGAGGTCTTCGGGGTCGTCGTCGCGCATGGCGATCTCCTCGAGCACCACCTGCCGTTCGACGTCGACGTCGGCGCTGCGGCACCGGCCGCGCAGCACCACGTCGGCGACCACGTCGACGGCGAGCGGCAGATCGTCGTCGAGGACGTGCGCGTAGAAGCACGTGTGCTCTTTGGACGTGAACGCGTTGAGTTCACCGCCGACACCGTCCACGAGTTCGGCGATGTCGAGCGCGGTGCGGGTGGGGGTCGCCTTGAAGAGCAGATGCTCGAGGAAGTGGGCGGCGCCGGCGACCGACGGATGTTCGTCGCGGGAACCGACTCCCACCCAGATGCCGACGGCGGCGGACCGCACCCCCGGCACGTGCTCGGTGACAACTCGGACACCGCCCGGCAGGACGGTGCGCCGCACGCCGGAGTCCGCGACGGCTGCGGCGTGGTCGGCGGAGATGGCGGTGGAGGTACGGCGGTTGGAAGCCATGGAAGTGTTCTGCGGTCCTGAGGCGATCGGCACGTGGGGTACGAAGTGGGAAAAGCACACCCTACACGCGACGCCTCAGGACCGAGGAACTCACCGGCTGCGGCGGGGAGATCTCACCAGCCGCGGCGCCGCGGCTGCGACCCGACGAGCTGGCCTTTCCGTGCCACGTCCCGGCTGCGGTACACGACGTACGGGCGGAACAGGTAGGCGATCGGCGCGCTGAACGCATGCACGAGCCGGGTGAACGGCCACAGCGCGAACAGCGCGAGCCCGATGAGGACGTGGATGTGGAAGTACAGCGGAGCCTCCGCCATGAGATCACCGCGCGGCTGCAGGACCCAGATGGAGCGGAACCACAGCGAGACCGTCTCGCGGTAGTTGTGCTCCTCGCCGACCACGCCGGAACCGAGCAGCGTCGCGGCCAGCCCGGCGACGATCGCGGCGACCAACACGATGTACATGAGCTTGTCGTTTGCGGTGGTCGCGAGGAACACCGGTCCGCGGGTACGGCGCCGGTAGATCAGCAGGATGATGCCCACGAGCGTCGCGACGCCGGCGATCGAGCCGAGCGTGACCGCCTGAACGTGGTAGGCGTGCTGACTCAACCCGACCGCATCGGTCCACGACTGCGGGATCACCAGCCCGATGATGTGACCGACGATCACCACGAGGATGCCGAAGTGGAACATCGGGCTCGCGATGCGCAGCAGTCGGGATTCGTACAGCTGCGACGAACGGGTGGTCCAGCCGAACTTGTCGTAGCGGTAGCGCCACCAGGTGCCGACGATCACGATCGCCAGCGTCACGTACGGCACGACATCCCAGAAGATCTCTCCCGCGGACATCTCAGTGCTCTCCTTCGTTTCGTCGGGGCGGAACCGTCAGGGTGAACGGCTGCAGACCGATGGCCTCGGCGGGCGGACCGGCCTGGGCCAGCCGCGCCGCGCGCTGCAGTTCCTGGTCGGTCGCCGGGGGCAGCGTCGCGCACACCGCTTCGACGGTGTGCGCGTAGGGCGATCCCGCCTCGGTCAATGCCTCGCGCAGCACGTCGATCGGCACCCGGTGTTCGACGAGCAGCCGCCGTCCGGCCTCGGGATCGACGGATGCGGCGAACTCGAGGACGACCGGCAGATGGTCGGGTGTCTCCCCCACCGGCGGTTCGACGCCCGCGGCCCGGTAGACCTGCGCGAACGCGTGGATCTCGGTGCCGCGGTTGCGGGTGTCGCCGCCGGTCCAGTACGTCAGGTACATCGTGGACCGGCGCCGCAGGTCGAACACGTCGACGTAGGTGGTCGCGGCGTCCACCGGGTCGGACTCGCGCAGCCAGGCGGCAGTGCGGCCGAGCAGATCGGCGGCACGGCCGGTCACGTGGGCGCGCAACTGCTCGATCGTGTCGAGGCGCTGCGGCAGTGCCTCGTCCGGGTAGGCGAGCAGCAGCGACGCGGCCTGCCACACCAGCCGGTCCTGCAGGGTCGGCCCCGCCGGGGCGGACCGGGCTCGCGACAACAGTCTCATCACCGGTCTCCCTCCGGCCCGCCGGCGCGGTGCGCACCGGGGAACATGCCCTCGGGCACGCCCTTTCCGTCCCAGTTGAGCAGGTTGACCCGCGACGGGCGACTGGCGTTGGCGGCCATGCCCTCGCTCGTCTGCCGTTGCTTCAGCGCGTGGAAGGTCTCGACGGCCACCGGCACGGGAGTGCCGCTGACCTCGCCGAACGGCCCGGACTCGTACATGCCCGGTCCCCCCTCGAACGACAGCGCGCAGTCGGTGACCGATTCCTCGAGCCGGTGCCCCTCGGCCGCGTAGGCGGACGGAATGACATACCGCTCTTCGTATTTCGCGATCGCCAGCAACCGGTACATCCCGTAGATCTCTTCCTCGGTCATGCCGACCGACTCGGGGATGTGCGGCTGCGTCTCGCGGCCGAGGTTGATGTCGCGCATGTACGAGCGCATCGCGGCGAGCCGGCGCAGGACCGCCTCGACGGGTGCGACGTCACCGGCGGTGAACAGTTCCGCGAGGTACTGCAGCGGGATGCGCAGCGCTTCGAGCGCACCGAACAGGTTGCCCAGGTCCTCACCGTCGTGCCCGTCGCGGCTGACGGCGTCGACCACCGGCGACAGCGGCGGGATGTACCAGACCATCGGCATGGTGCGGTATTCCGGATGCAGCGGCAGCGCGACCTTGTACGTGTGGATCAGCGTGTACACCGGCGACCGCTGTGCCGCCTCGATCCATTCGTCGGAGATGCCCTCGGCGCGGGCACCGGCGATCACCTCCGGATCGTGCGGGTCCAGGATGAGGCTGCGCTGCGCTTCGTACAGCTCGGTCTCGTCCTCGACCGAGGCGGCCTCGAGGACCCGGTCGACGTCGTAGAGCACCAGCCCGAGGTACCGCAGGCGGCCGACGCAGGTCTCCGAGCACACGGTCGGCAGGCCCACCTCGATCCGCGGGTAGCAGAACGTGCATTTCTCGGCCTTGCCGGTCTTGTGGTTGAAATACACCTTCTTGTACGGGCATCCGGACACGCACATCCGCCAGCCGCGGCACCGGTCCTGATCGACGAGCACGATGCCGTCCTCGACGCGCTTGTACATCGCGCCGGACGGGCACGAGGACACGCACGACGGGTTGAGGCAGTGCTCGCAGATGCGCGGCAGGTAGAACATGAACGTCTGCTCGAGTTCGAGTTTCACCTGCTCGCCGACCTTCTTCAGGATCGGGTCGTCGGGCACGATCTCCGGCGAGCCACCGAGGTCGTCGTCCCAGTTCGCCGACCACGACACCTTCATCGGCTTGCCGCTGATGAGGCTGCGCGGCGGCGCGACGGGCATGTGCTCACCCGCCGGCGCCGAGGTCAGGTTCTCGTAGTCGTAGGTCCACGGCTCGTAGTAGTCGTCGATGGACGGCATCTTCGGGTTCGAGAAGATGCGGGACAGCTTGTGCAGGCGACCACCGTCCCGCAGCCGCAGCCGGCCCTTGCGGTCTCGGACCCATCCACCACGCCAGCGTTCCTGATCCTCGTAGGTACGCGGATAGCCTTGTCCGGGGCGGGTTTCGACGTTGTTGAACCACACGTACTCGGTACCGGACCGGTTCGTCCAGGCCTGCTTGCAGGTGACCGAACAGGTGTGGCATCCGATGCACTTGTCGAGGTTCATCACCATCGCCATCTGTGCCATGACCTTCATGATTTCCTCGCTCCCCGAGACCCGTTCACGTGCATCACGTCCATGTCAGTAGGTCACCTCCTGCGACCGGCGCCGCACCACGGTCACCTCGTCGCGCTGGTTGCCGGTGGGCCCGAGATAGTTGAACGCGAAGGCGTTCTGGGCGTAGCCGCCGGCCAGATGCGTAGGCTTGATCAGCAACCGGGTCAGCGAATTGTGGATGCCGCCGCGGTTGCCGGTGGTCTCGGTGAGCGGCGTGTCGATGGTGCGTTCCTGCGCGTGATAGACGTACACGACGCCCTCCGGCATGCGGTGCGAGACGATCGCCCGGCACACCACCACACCGTTGCGGTTGACCGCCTCGACCCAGTCGTTGTCCTTCACCGAGATCTTCGCCGCGTCCACCGGGCTCATCCACATCGTCGGGCCGCCGCGCGAGAGCGACAGCATGAACAGGTTGTCCTGGTACTCGGAGTGGATCGACCACTTCGAATGCGGTGTCAGGTAGCGCACGCTCAGCCCGATGCCGTCGCGGCCGCTCTCGCCGACCGCGGGCTCCCCGAACAGCCGGGTCATGTCCAGCGGCGGCCGGTAGGTGGGCAGCTGCTCGCCGACCTCCTCGATCCAGTCGTGGTCGACGTAGAAGTGCATCCGGCCGGTGAGGGTGTGGAACGGCTTGAGTTCCTCGATGTTCACCGTGAACGGGGCGTAGCGGCGGCCACCGGTCTCGCTGCCGGACCATTCCGGGCTGGTGATCACCGGCACCGGGCGGGCCTGGGTGTCGGCGTAGGTGATGCGCCGTTCCTCGCTGCCCTCGGCGAGGTGCACGAGACGGCGTCCGGTGCGCTTCTCGAGTTCCCGGAATCCCTCGACGGCGAGTCGGCCGTTGGACGTGCCGGACAGCGCGAGGATCACATCGGCCATGCGCTCGGCGGTGGTGATCGCCGGACGCCCCTCCGCGACACCGGAATCCATCACCCCGAACTTCGCGGCGAGTTCGGCGACCTCCTCGGTCGGGTGGGTGGTGATGCCCTTGGTGGTCAGGCCGAGGGTGTCGACGAGCGGGCCGAGCGCCGACCACTTGTCGGCGATCGCGGCGTAGTCGCGTTCGACGACGGCGATCGGGCCCATCGTCTTCCCGGGAACCGGCGTCTCACCGGTGGTCCGCCAATCGTGTTCGGTACCACCGGGATAGGCCATCGCGCCCGGGGTGTCGTGCTGCAGTGTGCCGAGCACGACGTCGGTGCGGGTGCCCAGGTGCCGTGCCGCGAGCGTACTGAACGCGCGCGCGATCGCACCGAACGCCTCGTAGTCCGACCGCGTTTCCCACGGCGGGTCGATCGCGGGGCTGAACGCGTGGATGTAGGGGTGCATGTCGGTGCTCGACAGGTCCCCCTTCTCGTACCAGGTGGCGGCGGGCAGCACCACGTCGGACAGCAGCGTCGTCGAGGTCATCCGGAAGTCGATCGACATGAGCAGATCGAGCTTGCCCTCGGGGATGTCGTCGGGCCACACGACCCCGTTCGGCCGCAGCTCCTCCGGGGTCGGCTCGGCCTGTACGTTGGAGGTGGTCCCGAGCAGGTGCCGCAGGAAGTACTCGTTGCCCTTGCTCGACGACCCGAGCAGATTCGCGCGCCAGATGCTCAGCACGCGTGGCCAGTTCCGCGGGTTGTCCGGATCGGTGACGGCCAGTTTCAGGTCACCCGACGCGAGTTGGCTCGCGACGTAGGCCGGGATCTCCTGGCCGGCGGCGCGGGCGTCGTCGGCGACGTCGAGGCTCGACCGGTCGAACTGCGGGAAGAACGGACTCCAGCCCATCGCGTTCGCGGCGGCCAGCACGTCCATCGTGTGCTTGCCCGCGAACCGGCCGCGCCCGAGCGGACTGGCCAGCGCATCGGCGCGGTATCCGTCGTAGCGCCACTGGTCCGTGTGCGCGTACCAGTACGAGGTTCCGGCCATCTGCCGGGGCGGACGCGACCAGTCGGTGCCCATGGCCATCGCGGCCCAGCCGGTGACCGGGCGGCACTTCTCCTGCCCGACGTAGTGCGCCCAGCCACCGCCGTTGCGGCCCATCGAGCCGGTGAGCAGCAGCAGCGCGAGCACCGCCCGGTAGGTGGCGTCGCCGTGGAACCACTGGCAGATCCCGGCGCCCATGATGATCATGGACCGGCCGCCGGATTCCTCGGCGCTGCGCGCGAACTCCTTCGCGACGCGGATCGCCTGCGCCGCGGAGACTCCCGTGATCGATTCCTGCCAGGCCGGGGTGTAGGGCTCGGCCGGATCGTCGTATCCGGTGGGCCAGGTGCCGGGCAGACCGGGGCGCGCCACACCGTACTGCGCAAGCATCAGGTCGAACACCGTGCACACGCGGTGCTCTCCGACACGCCGGACCGGAACGCCGCGCTGCAGCGTCTCGCCGTGCCCGTCGAGGGTGTCGAAGCGCGGCAGATGGATCAAGGCGCTCTCCCCCGCCGCGCCGTCGTGCGGCGCGACGGTCAGCGCCGGCACGAGATCGCCGAGGTCGAGGTTCCACTTGCCGACCCCGTCGTCGCCGTACCGGAACCCGAGCGACCCGTGCGGCACCGCGACGTCGTCGCTGGCGCCGTCGAGCAGCACCGGCTTGAACGCGGCGTTCTCCACGTCGTGCCCGAGATCGGCGGCGGTGAGGTTCTTGCCGGGCACCAGCCGGCCGTCGCGTTCCTCGAGCTTCACCAGGAACGGCAGGTCGGTGTAGCGCCGCACGTAGTCGACGAAGAACGGCACCCGCTCCCGCACGAAGCACTCGTTGAGGATCACGTGGCCCATGGCCATGGCGAGGGCGCCGTCGGTGCCCGCCGCGCACGGCATCCATTCGTCGGCGAACTTGGTGTTGTCGGCGTAGTCGGGGCTGACCGTGACGACCTTGGTGCCGCGGTACCGGACCTCCGCCATCCAGTGCGCGTCCGGGGTGCGGGTGACCGGCACGTTCGATCCCCACATCATGAGATAGGCCGCGTCCCACCAGTCCCCCGACTCGGGCACGTCGGTCTGGTCGCCGAACACCTGCGGCGAGGCGACCGGCAGGTCGGCGTACCAGTCGTAGAACGAGGTCATCACACCGCCGAGCAGTTCGACGAACCGGGAGCCGGCGGCGAACGACACCATCGACATCGCGGGAATCGGCGAGAAACCGGCGACCCGGTCCGGGCCGTACTCCTTGATGGTGTGGACGTGGGCGGCGGCGATCATCTCGGTGGCCTCGGCCCAGCTCACCCGCACCAGCCCGCCCTTGCCGCGTGCCCGCTGGTAGCGGCGGCGCCGTTCGGGATCGGACTGGATGTCCGCCCACGCGAGGACCGGGTCGCCGAGACGGGCCTTGGCTTCGCGGTACATCTCCACGAGCACACCGCGGGCGTAGGGATAGCGCACCCGCGTCGGCGAATAGGTGTACCAGGAGAACGCGGCACCGCGGGGGCAGCCGCGCGGCTCGTACTCGGGGCGGTCCGGGCCGACCGACGGGTAGTCGGTCTGCTGGGTCTCCCAGGTGATGATGCCGTCCTTGACGTAGATCTTCCACGAGCACGAACCGGTGCAGTTGACGCCGTGCGTCGAGCGCACCACCTTGTCGTGGCTCCAGCGATCGCGGTAGAAGACGTCGCCTTCGCGGCCGCCCTGGCGGGTCACGGTGCGGCCGTCGTCCGAGATCTCACCCGGGGTGAAGAATCGTCCGCTGCGCTGCAGCAGTTCTTCGACGGGACCGCCGATGTGGGGAGCGTTCACAGTGGTTCCTTCCGGAGGTGGTCGTCAGGCGGCGGGATCGCGCGCAGGTTCGTGGGCGTGGAGCCGCAGCGCGGTGTAGGCCAGGGCGATCAGCGCGGTGGCCACCAGGAGCAGCAGACCGATCGTGTAGTCGTTGTCGACGCTGTCGTAGGTCGCACCCATCACCAGCGGCGGGAAGTAGCCGCCGAGGCCGCCGGCCGCGGCGACGATGCCGGTGACCGATCCGACCGAGCTGGCGGGCGAACGGCGGGCGACCCAGGCGAACACACCACCGGTACCGACGCCGAGGAACAGCGCGAGCAGGATGAACGTCGTGGCCGACCAGACGTCCGGCGGCGGCTGGAAGATCGCGACGAACGCCGTCACGGCGGTGCCGGCGAGGGACGCGAGCACCACGTACTTCGGCGGGATGCGGTCCGAGAGCGCGCCGCCGAACGGCCGGGCGATCACCGCGGCCAGCGCGAACGCGGCGGTGCGCGCGCCCGCGTCGACGGCGGAGAAGTCGTAGATCGTCTTGATGTAGGTCGGCAGGTAGTTGCTGAAGGCGACGAAGCCGCCGAAGACGATCGCGTACAGGAACGACATCTCCCAGGTGACCCCGAGCTTGAGGGCTGCGGTCAGCTTCGGCACCACCGGATCGGTGTTGGGAGCGAAATCGGGCGAGTTGCGCATCGTCAGGATGCACACGACCGCGGTGACCGCGAGCGCGACCGCGATGATGACGTGGGTGGCCAGGAGGCCGAACCAGTTCACGAAGCGCGGCGTGAAGAACGCCGAGAGCGCGGTGCCGACCATGCCGGCACCGAACACCCCGGTCGCGAAGCCGCGGCGGGCCGGTTCGTACCAGGCGTTCGCGAACGGGATACCGACGGCGAAGATCGTGCCCGCGATGCCGAGGAAGAACCCGAAGACCAGCAGCAGCGGATACGAACCGGCGGCGCCCGCGATGCCGACCGCGAGCACCGGCAGGATCGACGCCAGCGAGATCGCGATGAACATGATCCGGCCGCCGAAGCGATCGGTGAGCGATCCGACGACGATCCGGCCGAGCGCGCCGACCAGGATCGGGGTCGCGACCAGCAGCGACGCCTGCGTGCTGCTGAGCGACAGGTCGCCCGCATAGGTGGTGGACAGCGGGCCGATCATGTTCCAGGCCCAGAAGTTGATCGCTGATACCCAGGTGGCGAGGGCGAGGTTGAAACCCCGTCCCGTGCCGGCACCCGGCGTCGTTGCCGTGTTCACGTCACCTACGAAACCACCCTGGGGTGATCTTGGCGCAATTTTGGGGGAAAAGTTACAGGGCCCTCGGATTGTGAATTCCGAACCGGTTTCCCGCAACCCCTTCCGCACGGACGAATACCGGCTTATGATTGCGAATTACGTTGCAGCACAACATAGTACAAATACCCTAGGGATTCGGGACAGCAGTCCGAACAATCCCCGGGTACAAAGAAACCCGCCCCGGAAGGACTTGAGTCCTTCCGGGGCGGGTCTTTCGAACCGTGTGGTATCACACCGTGCGAGGGACGATCAGCCCTCCGCGTTCTCGGCGCCCTCGGCCGGCGCGGCAGCCGCGTCGTCCTCGACCGGAACCAGGCTGATCTTGCCGCGGTTGTCGATGTCGGCGATCTCGACGCGGATCTTCGAGCCGACGTTCACGACGTCCTCGACCTTGGCGATGCGCTTGCCGTTGCCCAGCTTGCTGATGTGCACCAGACCGTCGCGGCCCGGGAGCAGCGAGACGAACGCGCCGAACGCCGTGGTCTTGACCACGGTGCCGAGGAAACGCTCGCCCACCTTCGGGAGCTGCGGGTTGGCGATGGCGTTGATCTTGTCGATCGCGGCCTGCGCGGACGGGCCGTCCGCCGCACCGACGTAGACGGTGCCGTCGTCCTCGATGGAGATGTTGGCGCCGGTCTCCTCGGTGATCGAGTTGATCATCTTGCCCTTGGGGCCGATGACCTCGCCGATCTTGTCCACCGGAACCTTGATGGTGGTGATGCGCGGCGCGAACGGGCTCATCTCGTCCGGCGTGTCGATGGCCTCGGCCATGACCTCGAGGATCGTGGCGCGAGCGTCGTGGGCCTGCGAGAGCGCACCCGCCAGCACCTGCGACGGAATGCCGTCGAGCTTGGTGTCGAGCTGCAGGGCGGTCACGAAGTCCTTGGTGCCGGCGACCTTGAAGTCCATGTCGCCGAACGCGTCCTCGGCACCGAGGATGTCGGTCAGCGCCACGTAGCGGGTCTCACCGTCGACCTCGTCGGAGACCAGGCCCATCGCGATGCCCGCGACCGGGGCCTTCAGCGGCACACCGGCATTGAGCAGCGACAGCGTGGAGGCACACACCGAGCCCATCGACGTCGAACCGTTGGAGCCGAGAGCCTCGGACACCTGACGGATCGCGTACGGGAACTCCTCCTGGCTCGGCAGCACCGGCACGAGGGCGCGCTCGGCGAGAGCGCCGTGGCCGATCTCGCGACGCTTCGGCGAACCGACGCGGCCGGTCTCACCGGTCGAGTAGGGCGGGAAGTTGTAGTGGTGCATGTAACGCTTGCTGGTCTCGGGACCGAGCGAGTCGACCTGCTGCGCCATCTTGATCATGTCCAGGGTGGTGACACCCATGATCTGGGTCTCGCCGCGCTCGAACAGTGCCGAACCGTGGGCGCGGGGGACGACCGCGACCTCGGCCGAGAGCGCGCGGATGTCGGTGATGCCGCGGCCGTCGATGCGGAACTGGTCGCGCAGGATGCGCTGGCGGACCAGCTTCTTGGTCAGCGAGCGGAACGCCGCGCCGATCTCCTTCTCGCGACCCTCGAAGCTCGGGGCGACCTGCTCGAGGATCTCGACCTTGATCTCGTCGGTGCGGTCGTCGCGCTCCTGCTTGCCGGCGATGGTCAGCGCCTCGGCGAGCTTCTCCGACGCGGCGGCTTCGACGGCGGCGTACACGTCGGACTCGTACGCCGGGAACAGCGGGAACTCCCCGGTGGGCTTCGCGGCGGCGGCGGCGAGCTGCTGCTGCGCGATGCACAGGCGGGCGATGAACGGCTTGGCGGCCTCGAGGCCCTGCGCCACGATCGCCTCGGTCGGAGCCTGCGCGCCACCGTCGATCAGTGCGATGACGTTCTCGGTGGCCTCGGCCTCGACCATCATGATCGCGACGTCGGCGGTGTCCGGGTTGTCGCCACCGGCGACGATGCGGCCCGCGACGACCATGTCGAACACGGCGTTCTCGAGCTGCTCGACGGTCGGGAACGCGACCCACTGGCCGGTCTTGTTCTCGTCCGAGGTGATCAGCGCGATGCGCACGCCACCGACCGGGCCGGAGAACGGCAGGCCCGCGATCTGGGTGGACGCGGACGCGGCGTTGATCGCGACGACGTCGTACAGGTCGTTCGGGTTCAGGCTCAGCACCGTCACGACGACCTGGATCTCGTTGCGGAGGCCGTCGACGAACGACGGGCGCAGCGGACGGTCGATGAGGCGGCAGGTCAGGATGGCGTCGGTGGAGGGGCGGCCCTCACGACGGAAGAACGAGCCGGGGATGCGGCCCGCGGCGTACATGCGCTCCTCGACGTCCACCGTCAGCGGGAAGAAGTCGAAGTGCTCCTTGGGCTGCTTGGAGGCGCTGGTGGCCGACAGCAGCATGGTCTCGTCGTCCAGGTAGGCGACGACGGAACCGGCGGCCTGCTGCGCGAGGCGGCCGGTCTCGAAACGAATGGTGCGGGTGCCGAAGGCCCCGTTGTCGATGGTCGCGGCGGTCTCGAACACGCCCTCGTCGACCTCGACTGCAGTGGTGCTGGTCATCTCTGTGTCTTCTCTTCCCTCTTCGTCTTCGCCGTACCCGCGTGGGCGCCACGGCCCCCTTGGCCACGGCTGCGCACCGACTCGCGGAGGCGGTCGTCGATCGAAACCCTCCGGTCCCGGATGACCGGGGGTCGGAGGGTCACTACCGAGGACCGACACCGTCGGCGCATACGGTTCGCCGCCTACCCAGGCGGCGTTTGCCGGTCTTCCGGCGCAAACACCGGTAGCCGACGAGGCCAGTCTAGAGGCATTCCCGTCGGCTACCGGCAGAGATCAGCGTACGCAGATCGTCTTGCTCGGGGTCTGCGTCAGCGACGCAGGCCCAGACGCTGGATGAGCGAGCGGTAACGCTCGACGTCGACCTTCTCGACGTACTTGAGGAGGCGGCGACGACGACCGACCAGCAGCAGCAGGCCGCGGCGGGAGTGGTGGTCGTGCTTGTGCTTCTTCAGGTGCTCGGTCAGATCGACGATGCGCTTGGTGAGCAGTGCCACCTGCGCCTCCGGCGAACCGGTGTCGGTCTCGTGGAGGCCGTACTCGCCGAGGATCTGCTTCTTCTGCTCGGTGGTCAATGCCACTGGGATACTCCTGATCACTGACGTCCGCGTGATACGAAAGCGGGCACGAGACCCGCCGGTGCGGCCACCGCGAACCGCAGCACACACCAAGAATCCAGGCTACCAGAGCCGACGGGGCCCCCGCCCGGTGTGCCGTTGTGGCGGCTCCCACCGCCACAACGAGACACGACCCGGTATCAGGCGGAGTCGGCGGCGCGGGCGAGGACGTCGCGGGCGCGGTCGGCGTCGCCGTGCATGGCCGACACGAGTGCCTCGATCGAGTCGAACTTCTCCATGCCGCGCAGGCGCTCGACGAAGTCGACCGCGACGTGCTGGCCGTAGAGGTCGGCCTCCTGATCGAGCACGAACGCCTCGACCGTGCGGGCACGGCCGGAGAACGTCGGGTTGGTGCCGACCGACACCGCCGCGCCGTAGCGCTCCCCCGGCGCCACGGTGCCGAGAGTCGGGCCGGGCCCGAGGACCGTGAACCACGCGGCGTACACGCCGTCCGCCGGGATCGCCGAGTGCATAGGCGGGGCCACGTTCGCGGTCGGGAACCCCAGGTCGCGTCCGCGTCCGTCGCCGTGCACGACGACCCCTTCGACGCGGTGCGGGCGACCGAGCGCGTCCGCGGCGGCCACCACGTCACCGGCATCGACGCAGGAGCGGATGTAGGTCGAGGAGAACGTGACCGCGTGTTCGGCGAGCAGGGTCTGAGCGTCGACCGCGAACCCGAACCGCTCCCCGATCGTCCGCAGCAGCTCGACGGTGCCCGCGGCCTTCTTTCCGAAGGTGAAGTTCTCGCCGACCACGACCTCGGCGACGTGCAACCGCTCGACGAGGATCTCGTGGGCGTACCGCTCCGGGCTCAGCTTCATGAACTCCGGTGTGAACGGCATGACGCAGAAGACGTCGACGCCGAGCTCCTCGGCGAGTTCGGCGCGACGCGCCAGCGTCGTCAGCTGGGCCGGATGATTGCCCGGTCGCACCACTTCCATCGGATGTGGATCGAATGTCATGAGCACACTGGGGATTCCGCGTTCCTTGGCGGATTTCACCGCCCGCGTGATCAGCTGCTGATGTCCGCGGTGCACTCCGTCGAACACGCCGATCGTCAGTACACAACGACCCCAGTCCGCAGGTATTTCCTCGAGGCCTCGCCATCTCTGCACAACGGGCAGCCTACGGCCCCGGCTCGAACGGGTCACTTCCGACTCGCGATGCAGTGTGGGTCACGGAGCGCGGATGGACATCAGGGCCGTCTGCACACATAATTTCGGTGTGCCGAACATTTTCGTTGGAGCGATCAAAATATTTGTGGCTGCCGCGACGGTCGCCGTCGTGACCTCGTGCACCGCGACCGCCCCCGCGGACAACGAACGCCCGCTGGTGCTGACGACCTTCACCGTGCTGGCGGACATGGCACGCAACGTCGCGGGCGAGCACGTCCGCGTCGAATCCATCACCAAGGTCGGGGCCGAGATCCACGGATACGAACCGACCCCCGGCGACCTCCGGCACGCCGCCGACGCGGACCTCGTCCTCGACAACGGCCTCGGTCTCGAGCGGTGGTTCGAGCAGTTCCTCGCCGACACCCACGCAGAGCACGCCGTCCTCAGCGACGGGGTGGCGCCGCTGCCGATCAGTGAGGACGCCTACGCCGGCCGTATCAACCCCCACGCGTGGATGTCACCGCTCAACGCCCGGATCTACGTCGACAACATCGCCGCGGCACTCTCGCGGATCGCGCCGGAGCACGCCGCCGACTTCACCGCGAACGCCGCCGCCTACAAGGACGAGCTCCAGCTCCTGCACGACGAACTGATCGCCGGCCTCGCCGTCCTGCCCGAGCAGCAGCGGGCCCTGGTCACGTGCGAGGGCGCGTTCAGCTATCTCACGCGCGACGCCGGCCTCCGCGAGGCCTACCTGTGGGCGGTCAACGCCGACCAGCAGGGCACCCCGCAGCAGATCGCCCGGACCGTCGACTTCGTGCGCGCCAACCGCGTGCCCGCGGTCTTCTGCGAATCCACCGTCTCGGACAAGGCACAGCGTCAGGTCGCCGCCGACACCGGCTCCGAATTCGGCGGCATCCTCTACGTCGACTCGCTCTCCGAACCCGACGGGCCGGTCCCGACCTATCTCGACCTGCTGCGCCACGACGTCCGCACCATCACGAAGGGACTGGCCTCGTGACCACCACCGACACGAGCAGCACGACGAACACCGTTCCCGCCGCCCTCGCGCTCGACGGCATCACCGTCCGCTACGGGACCGTCACCGCGCTCGACGACGTCTCCCTCACCCTCGCCCGCGGCCGGGTGTGCGGACTGGTCGGCACCAACGGATCCGGCAAGTCCACCCTCTTCAAGACCGTCATGGGCATCGTGCGCCCCAGCGCGGGCCGCGTCAGGATCGCCGGGGCCGAGCCCGCCGCCGCGCGCCGCACCGCCTCGGTCGCGTACGTCCCGCAGTCCGAAGCCGTCGACTGGGACTTCCCCATCGTCGTGCGGGAGGTCGTGATGACCGGCCGCTACGGACACCAGGGCACCATGCGCAGGCCCCGGCCCGCCGACCACGACGCGGTCGCGGACGCCCTCGACCGCGTGCAGATGACCGAGTTCGCGAACCGGCAGATCGGGCAGCTGTCCGGTGGGCAGCGCAAACGGGTGTTCGTGGCCCGCGCCATCGCGCAGGGCGCCCCGCTGCTGCTGCTCGACGAACCGTTCGCCGGTGTCGACAAGAGCACCGAGTTCGCGCTGACCGCGGTGATCCGCTCGCTCGCCGACGCCGGCCACACCGTCCTCGTCGCCACGCACGACCTCGCCGGACTCGACCGGCTGTGCGACGAAGCCGCGCTGCTGCAACGGCGGCTGCTCGTCCACGACACCCCCGCCGAGGTGCTGCGGCCCGAGAACCTGGCGCGCGCGTTCGGTGTCGATCCCCTGGCCGTCGACCCCTTGGCCGGCGATGCGGCGGCGACGCTGTCGAAGAGGGAGGCCTGGTGATGCTCGATCTGCTCGTCGAACCCCTGCAGTACGGGTTCATGCAACGCGCTCTGATCGTCGCGATCGCCGCGACCGTCGTGTGCGCCCTGCTCAGCTGCTGGCTCGTGCTCATCGGGTGGTCGTTGATGGGTGACGCGGTCTCGCACGCGGTGCTGCCCGGCGTGGTCCTCGCCTACCTCGTGGGCGCGCCGTTCGCGATCGGCGCGTTGCTGTTCGCGGGGATCGCGGTGGCGTTGATCGGGCTGGTGCGCGGCACCACCAGGGTCAAGGAGGACGCTGCGATCGGCGTCGTGTTCACCACGCTCTTCGCGCTCGGGGTGGTGCTGATCTCGAAGAACCCCAGCCAGGTGGATCTCCATCACGTCCTGTTCGGCAACCTGCTCGGGCTGGCCACCGCCGATGTGTGGCAGGTGTCGATGCTCGCCGCAGTCGTGTTCGCGGTGCTCGTCGTCAAACGCCGGGACCTGACGCTGTTCGCCTTCGACCGCGTCCAGGCCCACGCGCTGGGTATCTCCCCCGCGCGGCTGTCGGCGCTGCTCCTGGCGTTGCTGGCGGTCACGATCGTCGCGGCCATCCAGACCGTGGGAGTGATCCTGGTCGTCGCCGTGCTCATCATTCCGGGTGCGACCGCGTACCTGCTCACCGACCGGATCTCCCGGATGCTGATCCTCGCGCCGGCTCTCGCGGTCGCGTCGTCGATCGTCGGGGTGTACACGAGCTACTACTCCGACGCCTCGACCGGCGGTGTCGTGGTGCTCGCGCAGGCGGTGGTGTTCACGGCCGCGTACCTGTTCGCGCCCCGCCAGGGCGTGGTGACGGCGGCAGTCCGGCGCAGGCGGGAGATCCCGGACAAAGGTGATTCCGAGGTGAGAGTTGCCTAAGCTGGGCAGGTGCCTGGCAGGAGCGAGACGAATACGACGACGGGAGCGCTGACCTCCGTCGCGCAGGACTACCTGAAGGTCATCTGGACCGTGCAGGAATGGTCCGGCGAGAAGGTCTCCACGAAGCTGCTCGCCGAGAAACTCGGCGTGTCCGCATCGACCGTCTCCGAGGCCGTGCGCCGGCTGTGCGACCAGGGCCTGCTCGACCACGAGCGGTACGGTGCGATCTCGCTGACCGAGTCGGGCCGCGCGGCCGCCGTCGCGATGGTCCGCCGGCACCGGCTCATCGAGACGTTCCTGGTCCGCGAACTCGGCTACGGGTGGGACGAGGTGCACGACGAGGCCGAGGTGCTCGAACACGCGGTTTCCGAGCGGATGATCGCCGCACTCGACGCGAAACTCGGTTTCCCCGAACGGGATCCGCACGGGGACCCGATCCCCACCCCGGACGGCACGATCCCCACCCCACCGGCGCGCCCGTTGAGCTCGTTCGCCGCCGGGGAGTTCGGACGCGTCGCGCGCATCTCGGACAACGATCCGGCGATGCTGCGCTACTTCGACGACGTCGGGATCGCGCTCGACACCGAGATCCGGGTGATCGAGCGTCGCGACTTCGCCGGCACGGTCGCGGTGAGCATCGGCGGCGACCCGGACCGCACCGTCGACCTCGGCAACCCCGCCGCCGACGCCATCTGGCTCGTCTAGCTCACAGGCTCGTCTAGCTCACAGGCTCGTCCAGCTCACAGGCTCGTCTGGTTCACAGGTTGGACGGCCGCACAACGAACACCGCGGACGCGCGCTTGCCCTTCTCCTGCAGCAGTGCCGCCGCGCGGCCCTGTGCGTCGATCGCCGCGTACACGCCCGGCATGCCGATCGGTTCGAGCCAGCGGCCGTTCGCGAGCAGCGCGGCCTCGGCGTCGCTGATCGTGCGGCACGCGAACGCGGTGCGGGCCGCGGCGTCGATGTCGAGGCTCAGCGCGGGATCGTCGGCGAGCTGTTCGAGGGTGCGCGCGTGCTCGAGCCCGAACGGGCCGACCTTCGTGCGGCGCAGCGCCGTCAGGTGCGCGCCGACCCCGAGCGCCGCACCGAGATCGCGGGCGAGCGCGCGGATGTAGGTGCCGGACGAGCAGTCCACCTCGACGTCGAGGTCGACGAATCCCTGCTCGGGGAGGTCGCGCCGCGCGCACACGTCGAATCGCGACACCGTCACCGGCCGCGCGGCCAGCTCGACGGTCTCGCCCTCCCGCATCCGCGCGTAGGCGCGTTTGCCGTCGACCTTGATCGCACTGACACTCGCCGGCACCTGCTCGATGTCGCCGGTCAACGCGGCGACCGCGGCGGCGATCTCCTCGTCGGTGACGCCGGACGCATCGGTGGTCGCGACCGTCTCGCCTTCCGCGTCGTCGGTGACGGTGCTCTGCCCGAGGCGGATCGTCGCCGTGTACGACTTGGTGGTCAACGACAGCAGGCCGAGCATCTTCGTGGCCCGTTCCACCCCGAGGACGAGCACGCCCGTCGCCATCGGGTCGAGGGTGCCCGCGTGCCCCACCTTGCGGGTGCCGAGCAGACGCCGGCAGCGGGCCACGACGTCGTGACTCGTCATGCCCGGGTCCTTGTCGACGACGAGCAGACCGGCATTGGCCAGGGCGGGATTCTCGGTGGCAGACACGTGGCCCGATTCTGCCACCTCCCGTTCAGCGCACCGCGATGGCGGTGAGCACCAGTCCGTCGGCGACCAGCCAGCGGCCGTCGAACTTCGACACCGGCGCCCCGTCCCGGGTGTCGCCGGGCACGAGCAGCTGCGACCGGAATGCGCCCGACGCGACCGCGCCCGCCGCGCTGTCGTCGCGGGTGAACGTGATGTGGGCGTCCTCGAAGCCGAGCCACCGCCCGGTCAGCGGGAACCACGCCTTGTAGGTGGCTTCCTTCGCGCAGAACAGCACACGATCCCAGTGCACGTCGTCGTCGGGGGCGGCGGCGAGCCAGTCGCGTTCCGGTTCGAGGCTCACCGCGGGCAGCACCCCGTCCGGGAGCACGTCGTGCGGTTCGGCGTCGATGCCCACCGACCGCACCTGCAGCGAGTACCCGAGCACGGCACCCCGGTAGCCCTCGCAGTGCGTGAGGCTGCCGACGACCCCGCGCGGCCACACCGGTACGCCTCGCTCGCCCTTGAGGACCGGCGACGGATCGACCCCGAGCCGTCGCATCGCCTGCCGCGCGCAGTGCCGTGCCCCGATGAACTCCCGGCGACGCTTCTCGACGGCCTTCGCGATGAGCGCCTCCTCCTGCGGATGTGGCGCCAGGCCCGGCGGGTCGTCGAACAGTTCGGCGGCGACGACGCCGTCCGGCAGGATCCGTCCGATCAGGGTCTCGGACGCGTCGGGGATGTTCCGGGTCGTCTCCGTCACCGCAGTCCCTTCGCTCGCTGTAGTTCCCGCGCTCGCTGTGCGCGCATCTTCTCCACTTCCGCTTCCATCTCGGGTGTCACCGTGAAGTGTCCGCCCCACTTGTTCAGAGTGCCCGGCGGATAGTCCGGGACCGGCAGGATCTGCCGCAGCACCTGATCGGGGAGGCCGCGTCGCTGCCATTCGCGCGGGTAGCCGACCGAGACCTCCTCGAACCGCACGCCGTCGTAGTAGGTGGTGCGCGGGATGTGCAGGTGGCCGTACACCGAACACAGCGCCCGGTAGCGCAGGTGCCAGTCCGCGGTGTCGGTGGTGCCGCACCACAGAGCGAACTCCGGGTAGAACAGCATCCGGGTCGGCTCGCGCACCAGCGGGAAATGATTGATCAGCACCGTCGGCAGCGCCGGATCCAGGGCGTCGAGCCGTTCCCGCGTCCGCTCCAGGCGCGCCTGGCACCAGGCGTCACGCGTCAGGTACGGGTCGGGGGCGAGCAGGAATTCGTCGGTCGCGACGACGTTGCGGTCCCGGGCCAGCGCGAGCCCCTCGGCCTTCGTCGTGGTTCCCTCGGGCAGGAACGAGTAGTCGTAGAGCAGGAACATCGGAACCAGCACCACCGGTCCCCCGTCGCCCTCCCACACCGGGAACGGGTCTTCGGGGGTGATCACGTCGAGTTCCCGGCACATGGTGACCAGATAGTCGTAGCGGGCGACGCCGCGCATCTGCACGGGGTCCTTCGCCGTGGTCCACAGTTCGTGGTTGCCGGGCACCCAGACGACCTTCGCGAAGCGGCTGCGCAGCAGTTTCAGCGCCCACCGGATGTCGTCGCTCTTCTCGGCGACGTCCCCGGCGAGGATCAGCCAGTCGTCCGGCGATTCCGGGACGATGTCCTCGGTGACGGGCCGGTTGCCCTTGTGCCCGACATGGATGTCGCTGACCGCCCACAGCTTCGCCACCGGCTCTACCCCTCCGCTTCCGTCTGCTCGAGGGACCGCGCCTGCCGGTCCGCTCCCGTCACCATCCATCGTCCCGACAGCGTCCGCCAGACGACGGCCACCATCCGAAACACGATGAACACCGTAAGGCCGGTCCAGATTCCCGCCAGACCCCAGTCCCACACGAGTGAGCACCAGATGAGCGGCAGGAACCCGAGAAGCGCGGACGCCAGCGTCGCGGTCCGCAGGAACGCGGCGTCGCCGGCGCCGAGCAGCACTCCGTCGAGCGCGAACACCACACCCGCCGCGGGCATGATCGCCACGAAGAACCACCACGCGACACCGATCTGATCGAGTACCGCGTCGTCGCCGGTGAACAGACCGGGGATCACCTCGCTGCCGAGCAGGAACAGCAGCGCGAGCACCGCCGCGAAGACCGTCGACCAGGCCGTGATCCGCCACGCCAGGCGATGGGCGCCGCCCCGGTCCGCGGATCCGAGCGCCGCCCCGACCAGCGCCTGCGCGGCGATCGCGAGCGAATCGAGCGTCAGCGCCACGAAATTCCACAGTTGCAACACCACCTGGTGCGCGGCGACCGCGGCGGCTCCGAAACGCGCGGCGACCGCGGCGGCCGACAGGAAGCACGCCTGGAAGGCGAGGCTGCGGGCGACGAGGTCGCGTCCGAGCCGCAGTTGCGCGCCGATGATCGTTCGCCGAGGTTTCAGCGGCACTCCCGCGCGTAGCAGCGCCCGCAGGAACAGTGCCGCGGACACCGCCTGTCCGGCCACGTTGGCGACGGCCGAGCCGGCCAGTTCCCATCGGGGCGCACCGAGCAGGCCGTGGACGAGCAGCGGGCACAGCACCGCCGACAAGGCCAGCCCGACGACGACATAGCGCAGCGGCCGCGCGGTGTCCTGGACGCCGCGCATCCACCCGTTCCCGGCAAGGGTGACGAGGATCAGCGGGGCCCCGAACAGGGCGATGCGCAGCCACGTCACGGCCGATCCGGCGATGTCACCGTCCCCGGCGATCAGGCCGGCGACCGGACCGGCGAGCACCTGCCCGACGACCAGCACGACGGCGCCGACACCGAGCGCCAGCCAGGTCGCCTGCACGCCCTCGCCGACGGCGTCGGTGTGCCGGTCGGCACCGTGGAACCGGGCAGCCCGGGACGTGGTTCCGTACGACAGGAACGTCAACTGGGTGCTGACCTGCGCGAGGATCAGCCCGCCCACGGCCAGCCCGGCCAGGGCCAGTGCCCCGAGGCGGCCGACGACGGCGATGTCGAACAGCAGGTACAGCGGTTCGGCGGCGAGTACCCCCAGCGCGGGCAGAGCGAGCCCGAGGATCCGTTTCGCCGAAACCTCGGACACGACGCGATCAGCCGAGGGCGTCACGCAGTTCCGCCACGATCTCGGTGCGATTGCCGTGAGCGGTGTAGCCGGCGGCGGCGCGGTGTCCCCCACCCCCGAGCCGCGCAGCGACGAGCGAGACGTCGATCCCGTCCTTCGAGCGCAGCGACACCGTCCACACCCCGGAACCGACCTCCTTGAAGACGGCGGCGACCTCGGCCTCGGCGGTGGTCCGCACGATGTCGATGACGCTTTCGATCTCCTCGGAACGCAGGTGCGCGGAATCCGCGCGCATCACGGTCGCGTGGACGAGACCCCGACCGCCGGCGGCCTCCGGGACGAGCGTCGCGGTCGCGAGCACCGCCGACAGCATCGGCAGCCATCCGAACGGATGGGTGTCGAGCAGCTGCCGGGTGATGCGGGCGCCGTCGATGCCGGTCGAGAGGAGCCGTTCGGCCAGCAGGTGCGAGCTCGCCCGGCCCCACCGGAACGATCCGGTGTCGGTGACGAGCCCTGCGAACAGGCAGTGCGCGAGATCCGCGTCGATCTCGACGCCCCACGCGTCGAAGAGGTCGGCGAGGACCGCAGCGGTCGCTTCGGCGTCCGGTTCGATGAGGTCGTGGGTGCCGAACCTGGTGTTCGACCGGTGGTGGTCGATGACGAGCGTGCGCGTGGAGCCGTGCAGCCGCGGCGCGAGCCGCCCGAGACGCCCTGCCGTGCCGCAGTCCACGGTGACGAGCAGGTCGACGGTCTCCCGCACTTCCGCGGCGGGCGTCACCAGGTGCAGACCCGGCAGCTCCCGCATCGAGCCGGGCACGTCGTCGGGCGATCCGAACGCGACCTGCACGGGCACGCCGCGGCGTTCGAACGCAAGCCCCAGCGCGAGGCCGCTACCGAGGGTGTCCGCATCGGGCTGGACGTGGCACAGCACCGTCACGGACGTCGCCGCGTCCAGCAGCTCGACGGCACCGCCGAGATCCACGGCGGTCGAGGACGGGATGCTGTCGGGCGAGGTGATGTCGGACATGACGGTTCTATTCGTCGCCGGCGGCGTCTCGCTCACGCGGTTCCTTGTACGGATCGGCCTCGCCGGCGGGCGATGCACCTTCGCGGGCCTTGGCGACCGCCTCGTCGGCGGCGCGGGCGCGGGCCAGCAGCTCCTCCATGTGGCGGGCGGTGTCCGGCACCGTGTCGGTCACGAACGTGAGGGTGGGTGTGAAACGCACGCCGGTCCCGGCGCCGACCTTGGTCCGGAGCACTCCCTTGGCCTTCTCGAGGCCGGCGGCAGCCGCGGCGAGATCGGGCTCGGAGTCGAGGTCCGCTCCGCGCACGGTGTAGTACACGGTGGCGTCGTGCAGGTCGGCAGTCACCTTCGCATCGGTGATCGTGACGAACGCGAGCCGCGGATCCTTGATCTCGTGATCGATCGCGGTGGCCACGATGGTGGCGATGCGCTTGGCGAGACGACGGGCCCGTGCTGGATCGGCCATGTCAGTCGCTTCCTCTCCTCGCCGCGGTGCGGCTGTTGTGTCCGCCGCGGTGCGGCTGTCGTGTTCAGCCGCGGGCGGCTGTGTCGTATGTGGGGTCCGGTCAGTCTTCCGGACCGAAAATTCTTCGGCGGGCTGCGAGCAACTGCAACTCGGGGCGGGCCGCGACTAGGCGTTCGCACCGGTCGAGGATGTCGGTGACGTGCCCGACGTCGGGACCTGCCGATGCCACCCCCAGCAGGGCGCGGCGGTGCAGGTCCTGATGCCCGGCTTCGGTGGCCGAGACCCCGAACCGGCGCAGTTCCGCGAGGACCGGCCGGATCATGGACCGCTTTCCTTTGAGGGAGTGCACGTCACCGAGCAGCACATCCAGTTCGAGTGCGCCTACGAACACCGGACCTCCTGTCTGGACTCCCGGCGCGGATACCCCGGGAAGCGGGGCGCTGACACGTCGGGGCGGCGGACGATTGCTCGCCCGCCGCCCCGACGGCGGTGCCGTCAGCTGTCACCGACGGCGGTGCCGTCAGTGAATACCGACGGCGGTGCCGTCAGTTGTCACCCGACGGCGGTGCCGTCAGTCGCGCGGCTTCTCGCGCAGCTCGTAGGCCTCGATCACGTCGCCGACCTTGATGTCGGAGTAGGTGATCGTCATACCGCACTCGTAGCCCTCGCGGACCTCGGTGACGTCGTCCTTCTCGCGGCGCAGCGACGAGATGGTGACGGTCTCGGCGACGACGTTGTTGTCGCGGAGCAACCGTGCCTTCGCGTTGCGCTTGACGATGCCGGACTGCACGAGGCAACCCGCGATGTTGCCGACCTTCGAGGACTTGAAGATGGCGCGGATCTCGGCGCGGCCGAGCTCGACCTCTTCGTAGATCGGCTTGAGCATGCCCTTGAGGGCCTTCTCCACCTCGTCGATCGCCTGGTAGATGATCGAGTAGTAGCGGATGTCGACGCCCTCGCGGTTCGCCAGCTCCGTCGCCTTGCCTTCGGCACGGACGTTGAAGCCGATGATCACCGCGTTGGAGGCAGCAGCCAGGTTGACGTTGGTCTCGGTGACACCACCGACACCGCGGTCGATGACCCGCAGGCGCACCTCGTCGTCGATCTCGATCCCCATGAGCGCTTCTTCGAGGGCCTCGACGGTACCCGAGTTGTCGCCCTTGAGGATGAGGTTGAGCTCGTTGTGCTCCTTGAGCGCGGCATCCAGATCCTCGAGGGAGATCCGCTTGCGGCTCTTCGCGGCCAGCGCGTTGCGCTTGCGCGCATTGCGGCGGTCGGCGATCTGCCGGGCGATGCGGTCCTCTTCGACGACGACGAGGTTGTCGCCGGCGCCGGGCACCGACGTGAAGCCGATGACCTGGACCGGACGCGAAGGCAGAGCCTCCAGGACGTCCTCGCCGTGCTCGTCGACCATGCGGCGCACGCGGCCGTACGCGTCGCCGGCGACGATGGAGTCGCCGACCCGCAGGGTGCCGCGCTGGACCAGCACGGTGGCGACCGGACCGCGACCGCGGTCGAGGTGAGCCTCGATCGCGACGCCCTGGGCCTCCATATCCGGGTTGGCCCGCAGGTCGAGGGCCGCATCGGCGGTGAGCAACACGGCCTCGAGCAGCTGGTCGATGTTCAGGCCCTGCTTCGCGGAGATGTCGACGAACATGGTGTCGCCGCCGTACTCCTCGGTGACCAGGCCGTACTCGGTGAGCTGCTGGCGGATCTTCTGGGGGTTCGCACCCTCCTTGTCGATCTTGTTGACCGCGACCACGATCGGCACGTCGGCCGCTTGGGCGTGGTTGATCGCCTCGACCGTCTGCGGCATGACACCGTCGTCGGCGGCGACCACGAGGATCGCGATGTCCGTCGACTTCGCACCGCGGGCACGCATGGCGGTGAACGCCTCGTGACCCGGGGTGTCGATGAAGGTGATGAGCCGGTCTTCGCCGTTGAGGTGCGTGAGCACCTGGTAGGCGCCGATGTGCTGGGTGATGCCACCGGCCTCGGCCTCACGGACGTTGGCCTTGCGGATCGTGTCGAGCAGTCGGGTCTTACCGTGGTCGACGTGACCCATGACGGTCACCACCGGCGGACGCTGCTGCAGGTCCTCTTCGCCGCCCTCGTCCTCGCCGTACTGGATGTCGAACGATTCGAGCAGCTCGCGGTCCTCGTCCTCGGGGCTGACGACCTGGACGACGTAGTTCATCTCCGAGCCGAGCAGCTCGAGGGTCTCGTCGTTCACCGACTGAGTGGCGGTGACCATCTCGCCGAGGTTGAACAGCGCCTGGACCAGTGCCGACGGGTTCGCGTCGATCTTCTCCGCGAAGTCGGACAGCGACGCGCCGCGGGCGAGCCGGATGGTCTCGCCGTTGCCGCGGGGCAGCCGGACACCGCCGACTGCCGGTGCCTGCATCGAGTCGTATTCCTGCCGCTTCTGCCGCTTCGACTTGCGGCCGCGACGCGGAGCACCACCGGGACGGCCGAACGCACCGGCCGTGCCGCCGCGTCCACCGCGACCGGCACCACCACCGCCGCCACCGGGACGACCCCGGAAGCCACCGGCTGCTCCGGCACCTGCACCGGCACCGGCACCGGCGCCGCCACCGGCTCCACCGCCGCGGTAGCCGCCGCCACCGCCGCCCGGGCGACCACCCGGTGCGCCGGGACGACCCGGACGACCGGTCGCGGCCGGACGTGCCGCACGCTGCGGCATCGCACCCGGGTTCGGGCGCGGGGGCATCGAGCCCGGAGACGGACGCGGTCCGCCCTGGCCGGGAGCCGGACGAGGTCCGCCGGGACCGGCGGCCGGGCGCGGAGCGGCCTGGCCGGGAGTGGGACGGGGCCCACCCGGACCGGCCGCGGGACGACCCTGGCCGGGCGTCGGACGGGGACCGCCCTGACCCGGGCGAGGGGCGCCGGGACGCGGTGCCGGACGCTCCGCGGGAGCCGACGAGTAGGGATTGTTCCCGACACGCGGCGGCTTCGGGCCGGGACGCGGTCCGCCGGGCTTGGGACCGGGGGCCGGGGCCGGCGCGGGCTGCGCGGCCGGAGCCTGGGCGGCCGGGGCCGGTGCTGCCGGCTTCGGGGCCGCAGGACGCGGGGCACCCGGCTTCGGTCCCGTCGAGGGACGCGGTGCCGGGGTGGGGGTCTGCGCGGGAGCTGCTGCCGCGGGCTTCGGCGCCGGGGTGGGTGCCGGGGCCGGCGCTGCAGCTGCCGGGGCGGCCGGACGCGGGCCGGGACGCGGTGCGCCCGGCTTGGGACCGGGGGTCGGGGCGGCCGACGAGCCTTCGCCCGTGGTCTTGCCGAACGATTCACGCAGACGACGTGCGACGGGGGCTTCGACCGTCGACGACGCGGACTTCACGAACTCGCCGAGCTCCTTGAGCCTTTCGAGTACGACCTTGCTTGTGACATCGAGTTCTTTCGCCAACTCGTGCACGCGGGGCTTGCCTGCCACTGCTCTCCTCACTGATGAGGTCGAGCGGCTGGTTGCCCGCACGACCTCGGGTTATCTCCGATGGACGTTCATCGCTGGTGCTTCACGGTGTGCTCATGAGTGTTCGTGCCTGTTCTTCTCAGAGTTCGATGTCACTGCGTTGGTGTCCCTGCTGTCGATCTCACAACGGTGCCACGCCGAGTGATATTCCGTCGCCGGACCCGACCAGCTGATCGAGCGCCGCCGTGTCCGGATTTCCGGGCACCCTCAGCGCTCTGCCGAATGCTCGACGCCGCTCCGCCTGACTCAGACACTCCGAAACGGGATGCAACCACGCGCCCCGCCCGGGAAGTCTGCGCCCGGGATCAGGGACCAGAACGAAGCGTTTCGGCTCCACTTCTCGTGCCACGACCCTCAGCAGATCGGCAGTCAGCGATCGCTGCCGACACCCGAGACAGGTACGCACCGGACCGGTGCGCTCGCCGCGTGACGAAGACAGCTCATGCTGAACCATCGACCACTCTACCGCCGATTCGTCCGGAAGCCCGCATTCCACCTCTACCTGCCTGTCGAAGCGGCGCCCGAGTGACCATCATCACCCGCTGCGGCGTCGCTGCGGATGTCGATCCGCCATCCGGTCAGACGCGCGGCCAGGCGGGCGTTCTGCCCTTCCTTGCCGATCGCGAGGGACAACTGGAAGTCGGGGACGACGACACGCGCGGCCCGCGCGTCCGGGTCGACGACCGTGACCGAAACCACCTTCGACGGCGACAGCGCGTTGCCGACGAACCGCGCCGGATCCTCGTCGTAGTCGATGATGTCGATCTTCTCCTCGCCGAGTTCGCGCATCACGTTGCGCACGCGCTGACCCATCGGGCCGATGCACGCACCCTTCGCGTTCAGCCCGGGTACCCGCGAGTGCACCGCGATCTTCGAGCGGTGCCCCGCCTCGCGGGCGACCGCGACGATCTCGACGGATCCGTCCGCGATCTCCGGGACCTCGAGCGCGAACAGGCGACGGACGAGGTTCGGATGGGTCCGCGACAGGGTGATCTGCGGTCCACGCTGGCCGCGTGCCACGCCCACGACGTAGCACTTGATGCGATCGCCGTGCTCGTACGTTTCGCCCGGCACCTGCTCGGCCGGCGGGATCAGGCCCTCGGCGCCGTTGTCGCCGCCGATCCGCACGACCACCATGCCGCGCGCGTTCGCGCGGGTGTCGCGCTGGACGACACCGCCGACGATCTCGCCCTCGTGGGTGACGAACTCGCCGAAACGCTGCTCGTGCTCGGCGTCACGGATGCGCTGCATGATGACCTGCCGCGCGGTCGTGGCGGCGATCCGGCCGAAGTCCGCCGGAGTGTCGTCCCATTCGGAGACGAGGTTGCCGTCGGCGTCGAACTCTTCGGCCATCACGCGCACGATGCCGGTCTTGCGGTCCAGATCGATCCGGGCGTGCGGCTGGTGACCGTCCACGTGCCGGTAGGCGGTGAGCAGAGCGGTCGAAATCGTCTCGATCAGCGCCTCGAACGGGATGTTCTTCTCGGATTCGAGCGCCTTCAGCGCCGTGATGTCGATATTCACTTGTCCACCTTCGTCTCGTTCACTTCGTCTTCGTCACTACCGTCTTCGTCCACCCCGACCGCGTTCTCGTCGAGTTCCCCCGCACGCACCCGGCCGTCGGGCAGGCCACCGGCGAGCTCGAGCTCGCGGGCGTTGGGAGGGTTGAACTCCACCTCGACCGTCGCCGACCGCACCTCCGCCAGCGGGATTGCGCGCACGACCGGGCCGTTGCGGTCCGGGACCACGATGCGGATCTCGTCGCCGACGAGTTCGCCGATACGGCCGACGAGCGTCTCGGTCCCCAGATCCAGCCGGGCCTTCCGGCCCTGCGCGCGCCGCCAGTGCCGGTCCTGCGTCAGCGGCCGGCCGATACCGGGACTGGTCACCTCGAGCATGTACGGCGACTCACCGAAATCCGACACCGCGTCGAACGCCTCCGACACGAGATGACTCAGGCGCGCCGCCTCGTCGAGGCCGAGACCTGCGTCGCTGTCGACCATGAGCCGGACCGTGCTGTGCTTGCCCGCCGCCGTGACGACGACGTCCTCGAGGTCGTAACCCTCACGCTCGATCAGATCCGAGACGAGCTCGACAATCCTCTCCGGTGGCGGCACAGGCATGGCGGCAAGCTCCTCGTTCAGTTGTGGTCGCAGCGGTAGGCGGCCGGTGCGGGGATCGATCCGGCAGGTATCAAGGGTATCGCGCATTTCGGGGTGCCGTGACCAGGCCGGCGTCCGGATCGGTTCGCCGGGACTGGCACCATGGTCCGGTGCCGACGTCACCACACCTGCCACCCGTGTCCCGACGAACACTGCTGCGATGGTCCGGTGCCGCGCTCGGCACCGCGGGCGTGTTCACCGTCACGGGATGCGGAGCCCCCTCCGACGAGGACGGCGAGCCCGATCCGCTGATCGCCCAGGCCCAGCGCGCACGCACCGACGCCGCTCTCGCCGGCGCCCTCGTCGCCGTGGCACCTGAGCGGGCCGATGCGCTCGCGACGATCGGCGCCGAACGCACGACGCACGCCGACGCACTCGACGCGGAGGTCGCACGGCTGGCGGGGGCCACGTCGACGTCCCCGGCCACCTCGACGACCGTGACGCTGCCCGCCGAGACTCCGAGCGTGGAACTGCTGCGCGAACGGCTGATCCGTTCCCAGCGCGACGCCGCGGATCTGGCCCGCACCCTGCGCGGTTACCGCGCGGGCCTGCTCGCGTCCGTCAGTGCCGCCTGCGCGACCGAGACGGCGGTGCTGCTGCCGTGAGTTCCCCCCAGCTCGGAGCCGAGCAGCAGGCCCTCGTCGACGCCGTGAACGCCGAACACGCCGCCGTGTTCGGGTACGGCCTCGTCGCGGCGTTCTCCAATCCGGCCCGCGGCGGTGAGGTGGCGGAGGACACCGCCGCACATCGGGCGCGCCGCGACGCCACGATCGACGCGCTCACCGCCGCGAGCGTCACTCCCCCGGTCGCCGCGCCCGGCTACACCGTCCCGTTCCCGGTGACCGACCCGATCAGTGCCGCGCAGCTCGCCGTGCAGATCGAGACGGACGTCGCGGTCGCGTGGCGGTCCGTCGTCGAACGGGCGACCTCCGAGTCCACGCGCGGATTCGCGATCGACGCGCTGACCGAAACGGCCCTGCGCGGCGCGCGGTGGCGGGCGAACCTGGGTGTCGCTCCCCCGACCGTCGCCCTGCCCGGTCAGCCCTGATCGTCCCGTCGTTCGGAATTCGCCGCCGAAGAACAGAAACGTGTTCTACCGTCGTGAGCGTGCCGACGACACGACCGGAACAGACCGTTCATCCGACCACCGATCGACGCCGCGAGGCCGGGGCGTGACCCGCGTCGCGCTGGTCACCGGCGCGTCCCGCGGGGTCGGTAAGGGCATCGCCCTGGCCCTGGGAAGTGCCGGGTGGACCGTCTACGTGACCGGACGGGGACCCGCCACCGGCGACGCTCCCCTGGCCGGGACTGCAGCGGAGATCACCGCCCGCGGCGGTCGCGGGCACGCGCTGACGTGCGACCACTGCGACGACGCGGCGATCGAGAAGGTGTTCGCGCAGATCGCCGACGACCAGGAGGGCCGGCTCGACCTGCTGGTCAACAACGTGTGGGCCGGTCCACGCGGATTCGGCGGGTTCGACACCCCGTTCTGGGAACGACCGCTCGACGACTGGGACAGCCTGATCGGGCTCGGATTGCGCGCGCACTACGTCGCATCGGTCGCCGCGGCCCGCATGATGGTGCCGCGACGCACCGGCCTGATCGTCAACATCTCGTCGTTCGGCACCCGCAGCCGCCTGCATTCGGTGCTGTACGGGATCTCCAAGGCCGGCCTCGACAAGATGGCCTTCGACATGGCCGACGAACTGCGCGAACACGATGTGCACGCGGTGTCGCTGTGGCCGGGCATCGTGCGCACCGAAAAGATCGTCGCGAGCGGCCTCACCGACATCGCGGGGTTCCCGGTCGCGGACGCCGAGTCGCCCGAGTTCGTCGGCTCCGTCGTCGCGGCCCTGACCGACGACCCCGAACTCGCCGAGCGCAGCGGGCACACCTTCGTCACCGCCGAACTCGCCCGCGACTACGACCTGACCGACCTCGACGGCCGCCGGCCCCCGTCGCACCGCAGTGTGTTCGGGGGCGGCCCGCTGTTCTGACGAGCCCCACCCTTTCCGAGCGAGCGGTACATCCGGTCGATCTGAGAAGACGAACGGTACATTCGCTCGGATCGAAGGGCCCGGAGGGCGGCGTCAACCGGTCACGAGCGCCAGCGCGAAACCGTCCCACCCCTTGCTGCCGACCGTCTGCAGGGCGGTCCCGTCGAGCCGCGGTTCCGCGGCGATGAGTTCGAGCACCTCACGGCTCGCCCGCACGCGCTCGTCGTCGAGTTCGGCGTTCGTGATCGATCCGCCGCGCACCACGTTGTCGACGACGATGACGGTGCCCGGGCGCGACAGTTCCAGAGCCGCACGCACGTAGCGCGGGTTGTTCTCCTTGTCGGCGTCGATGAACACCAGGTCGAACGGGGCCTCGGACCCGAGGTCCGGCAGCGAATCCAGCGCGGCACCGACCCGGATGTCGACGATGTCACCGACCCCGGCGCGGTCCAGATTCCCCCGCGCCACCTCGGCGTGGTGCGGTTCGTATTCGAGGGTGACAACGCGGCCTGCCTCCCCGACGGCGCGCGCGAACCAGATGGTGCTGTACCCACCGAGCGTGCCGATCTCGAGGATCTTCCGTGCACCGATCGCCCGGGCGAGCAGGTGCAGGAACTTGCCCTGAGGCGCCGACACGTCGATCGGCGGCAGTCCCCGGTCGGCGTTCGTGGCGAGAGCGCTGTCGAGCGCGTCGTCCGGGCCGATGAGGGTGTCGGTGAGATATGCGTCGGTCGTCTGCCACGTCGAATCGTCGATCATGACCCGAGTCTGCCCTGCCCGCCGAGCGAACGGTACGTTCGCTCGGCTGAAGGCGAGAGCCGAAGGAGAGGGATCAGCCGCGCACGGCCGCGAGGATCTCCTGCAGCGCCGACTCGACCGGAACTTCGCGGGATTCGCCGGTGAAGCGGTCACGCAGCTCGACGTTGCCCTCGGCCCATCCGCGTCCGACGACGACGACGAGCGGCACACCCAGCAGTTCGGAGTCCTTGAACTTCACACCCGGCGACGCCTTGCGGTCGTCGAGCAGAACCTCGACGCCCGCCTTGTCGAGATCGGCGGCCAGGCCCTCGGCGCCTTCGCGGGCCGCGTCGTCCTTGTTCGCGATGACCAGGTGCACCCCGAACGGCGCGACCTCGGCGGGCCAGCGCAGGCCCTTGTCGTCGTGCTGCTGTTCGGCGATCACCGCGACCAGGCGGGAGACGCCGACGCCGTACGAGCCCATGGTGGGGCGCACCGGCTTGCCGTTCTCGCCGAGGACGTCGACCGCGAACGCGTCGGTGTACTTGCGGCCGAGCTGGAAGACGTGGCCGATCTCGATACCGCGCGCCGAGACGAGCGGGCCGGCGCCGTCCGGCGACGGGTCCCCGTCGCGGACCTCTGCGGCCTCGATGGTGCCGTCGGGGGTGAAGTCGCGGCCGGCGACGAGCCCGAAGACGTGCTTCCCTTCTTCGTCGGCGCCGGTGATCCAGCTCGTGCCGTCCACCACGCGCGGGTCGACGAGGTAGCGAACACCGTTGTCCAGCAACGCCTTCGGGCCGATGTAGCCCTTGACGAGGAAGGGGTTGGCGGTGAAGTCGGACTCGCCGAGCAACTCGACCTCGGCGGGTTCGAGCGAGGCTTCCAGGCGCTTGTCGTCGACCTCCCGGTCGCCGGGGATGCCGATGCCGAGCAGTTCCCAATCGCCGCCCGGCTGCCGGACCTTCACGAGGATGTTCTTGAGGGTCTCGGCCGCGGTGACCTCACGCCCGAGGATTTGCGAGGCGGAGGCGACGAGGGATTCGATCGTCGGGGTGTCCGGGGTGTCGTGCACCACGGCGTCGGGCAGGCCGTCGAACGGGATCGGCTCCGGCGCGAGCGTCTTCACCGCCTCGACGTTCGCGGCGTAGCCGGATTCGAGGCAGCGCACGTAGGTGTCCTCACCGGCGTCGGACTCGGCGAGGAACTCCTCCGACGCGCTGCCGCCCATCGCCCCGGACGTCGCGGAGACGATCACGTACTTCACACCGAGCCGCGCGAAGATCCGCTCGTAGGCGTCGCGGTGGGCCTGGTAGGACCGGGTCAGCCCCTCGTCGGTGAGGTCGAAGCTGTAGGAGTCCTTCATGACGAATTCGCGGCCGCGCAGGATGCCGGCGCGGGGTCGTTCCTCGTCGCGGTACTTCGTCTGGATCTGGTACAGGGTGACCGGGAAGTCCTTGTAGGAGTTGTATTCGCCCTTGACGGTGAGCGCGAACATCTCCTCGTGGGTGGGTCCGAGCAGGTAGTCGCCGCCCTTGCGGTCCTGCAGCCGGAACAGGCCGTCGCCGTACTCGGTCCACCGGTTGGTGGTCTCGTAGGGATCGCGCGGCAGCAGCGCCGGCAGCGAGATCTCCTGCGCGCCGATGGCGTTCATCTCCTCGCGCACGACGCGCTCGACCTGCCGCAGCACCTTCAGGCCCAGCGGCAGCCACGAGTAGACGCCCGGCGCGATGCGCCGCACGTAGCCTGCGCGAACGAGCAGTTTGTGGCTGGCGACCTCGGCATCGGCCGGGTCGTCGCGGAGCGTGCGGAGAAACAGATGCGACATGCGGGTGATCACGGAGTGGCAGCCTACCCGCAGGCCCGGAACCGGCCTCGGTACGGTTACCGGTTGTGCTGGTGCTTCTGCCTCCTTCCGAAACCAAGTCCGACGGCGGCAACGGCGCGCCCCTCGATCTGGGCGAGCTGTCGATGCCTCAGCTCACCGACACGCGCGAGATGCTCGTCCAGGCGCTGGTGGATCTGGCCGCCGACAGCGAAGCGTCGATGCGGGCCCTCGGTCTCGGCGCCACCCAGGCCGACGAGATCGAACGCAACGCCAAGCTGTGGGTCTCGGCGACCCGGCCGGCGCTCGAGCGGTACACCGGGGTGCTGTTCGACGCACTCGACGTGCCGTCGTTCACCCGGGTGCAGCGCGAGAAGGCGTACCGGCGGCTCGCGATGGGATCGGCGCTGTTCGGTGCGGTGCGCGCGGGCGATCCCATTCCCGCCTACCGGCTGTCGGGCGGCTCCAAGCTGCCGGGCTTCGGCACCCTGCAGGCGCTGTGGAAACCCGAACTGACCGACGCGCTGGTGGCCGAGGCCGCCGGAGATCTGGTCGTCGACCTGCGATCGGGGGTCTACCAGCAGCTCGGTCCGGTGCCGGGAGCGGTGACCGCGACCGTGCTCACCGAGCAGCCCGACGGCACCCGCAAGGTCGTGAGCCACTTCAACAAGCACCACAAGGGTCTGCTGGCACGGGCGCTGGTGCTCACCCGAGCGGAACCGTCCGACGTCAGGTCCGTGGCGCGGGTGGCCGCGAAAGCGGGCCTGCGGGTCGAGGTCGCGTCGCCCACCGAGCTGATCGTGCTCACCTGAGTTTCCCCGTCGAATCCGCTGGTCCTGCCGTATAGTTCTGATCTCGACGGCCGACCCGGGAGCGCCCATGGGGAAGAAGTCCAAGGGAAGCAAGGCAGGGCACGACGCGGGGACCGATTCCCGCACCCACACGGGTGAACTGCGCCCGCCGCCGACCGGTGGCGATCCCGACCTACCGCCGATGAAGAACAAGGAGTACCGGCGGCACCTGAAGTCGCTGCACGCCGAACTCGTCGCGATGCAGGAATGGGTCAGATCCACCGGCGCGAAGGTGTGCATCCTGTTCGAGGGCCGGGACACCGCGGGGAAAGGCGGTGTCATCAAGGCGATCACGGAACGCGTGAGCCCCCGCGTCTTCCGCGTCGTGGCCCTGCCGGCTCCGACCGAGCGGGAGAAGTCGCAGATGTACTTCCAGCGATACATGCCGCACCTGCCCGCGGCGGGTGAGGTCGTCATCTTCGACCGCAGCTGGTACAACCGCGCCGGCGTCGAGCCCGTCCTGGGGTTCTGCACCCAGGAGCAGACCGACCAGTTCCTGCAACTCGTCCCGGCGGTCGAACGCGCGATCCAGCAGTCCGGGATCATCCTGATCAAGTACTGGCTCGAGGTGAGCCAGGAGCAACAGACGTTGCGGCTGCAGAGCCGTATCGACGATCCGCGCAAGATCTGGAAGCTCTCGCCGATGGACCTCGAGTCGTACAGCCGCTGGTACGACTACTCGCGGGCCCGCGACGAGATGTTCCGGCTCACGCACACCGGATGGTCACCCTGGCACGTCGCGATCAACGACGACAAGAAACGCGGCCGGCTCAACATCATCAGCCACCTGCTCAGCCGGGTGCCCTACGAGCCGCTGGAGCTTCCCGCCGTCACGCTGCCCGAACGACAGAAACCGGGCGGTTATCGCGATCCCGGCGTGGTCGTCGACTGGATTCCCACACCCTACTGACGATGCGCCGCACCGGAACGAGGAGGTCCGCGAGCATGCTCGGTCAAAGATCCGTATCCGGTGACACCCCGGTTGCCGACTCCCCCGACGACCTGCGGGCGTGGCACGCGCTGAACCCCGCGGATGTGGTGGCGACGCTGTCGACCGACGAGTCGGCCGGGCTGACCAGCGCCGCCGTGGAGGAACGCCGAGCCCGCTACGGCGCCAACGTCATCGCCTCCGAACCCCCACCGTCGATCTGGGCAGTCGCGCTGCTCCAGCTCACCGATCCGATGAACGTGATGCTCGTGGCGGTCGTCGTCGTCAGCGTGGTCATCGGCCAGATTCCCGTGGCGCTCACGGTCGCCGGCCTGGTGGTGCTCAACGTCGTGCTGGGGACCCGCCAGGAGTTGAAGGCCCGGGCCAGCGTGGATGCGCTGGCGAAGATGCAGGTGCCGCAGGCCCGGGTGACCCGCAACGGCACCCTGGCCGCGATCCCCTCCACCGAGCTCGTACCGGGCGACATCGTCAACCTGGAGGCCGGCGATCTGGTGCCGGCGGACGGACGGATCCTCGTCTCCGCCACCCTCGAGACCCAGGAAGCGGCGCTGACCGGGGAGAGCGCCCCCGTCGCGAAGGACGTGACGACCCTCGATTCCCCCGACGTGACGCTCGGCGACCGCAGCAACATGCTGTTCCAGAACACCTCGGTCACCCGCGGCACCGCGACGATGGTGGTGACCGAGACCGGCATGCAGACCCAGATGGGTCGCATCGCGTCGATGCTGTCGGCGGTGGCTCCGAAGAAGTCCCCGCTGCAGCGCGAACTGGGTTCGCTGACCAAGGTGCTGGGCATCGTCGCCTGGGGTGCGGTCGCGGTCATCGTGGTGATCGGGCTGCTGCGCGGCCAGAGCGTCACCACGGTTCTGCTGCTGGGCATCTCGATGGCCATCTCGGCCATCCCGACGGGCCTGCCGACGTTCGTGCAGTCGATGCTGTCGTACGGCGCCAAGCAACTGGCCGACGCAAAGGCCGTCGTCAAGAACCTCAACGACGTCGAGACGCTCGGCGCGACCAGCGCGATCAACTCCGACAAGACCGGCACCCTCACCATGAACCAGATGACGGTCCGGTCCCTGTACTTCCACGGCCGCTGGTTCACCGTCGAGGGCGAGGGCTACGCCAAGACCGGTGCGGTGCGGCACGCCGCCGGCGCGGAGGTTCCCGACTTCACGCGGCTGGCGTACGGGCTGTGCCTCGACAGCGACGCCACCGTGTCCGACAGCGGAGTCGTTGTCGGTGATCCCACCGAGGCGGCGCTGGTGGTGCTGGCCGCGAAGCTCGGCGTCGACGCCGAGGAGACCCGGCGCGCCTACCCGCGCGTCGCGGAGGTGCCGTTCGATTCGGCGTACAAGTTCATGGCGACCTTCCACCGGCTGCCGCTGGACGGCGTCGACACGTTCGTCGAACTGGTCAAGGGCGGGCCCGACGTGGTGCTGGCACGCTGCTCGACGGCGTTCACCGAGACCGGGCCGGAACCGATGGACGTGATGCGTGACGAGATCCTCGCGGCCAACCGCAGCATGTCGGAGAAGGGGCTGCGGGTGCTGGCGTTCGCGGCGCGCCTGCTGCCGGGCCGGGAGAGCGAGGTGATCGCCGATCCGATGTCGTTCGTCGAGGACCTGACGTTCGTCGGCATGGTGGGCATCATCGATCCGCTGCGGCCCGAGGCCGTGGAGGCCGTGCGCACCGCGCACGCCGCGGGCATCGAGGTGCGCATGATCACCGGCGACCATGCGATCACCGCGTCCGCGATCGGTGCCGAACTCGGTCTCGGTCCGGGCGCGATCAGCGGCCCGGAACTGCAGGCACTGTCCGACGACGAACTGGCCGCGGCGCTGCCGAACCTGCACGTCTTCGGCCGGGTCACCCCGCAGGACAAGCTGCGCCTGGCCGAACTCATGCAGCGGGGCGGCGCGATCGTCGCGATGACCGGCGACGCCGTCAACGACGCGGCAGCCCTCAAGCAGGCCGACGTGGGTGTCGCGATGGGGTCGGGCAGCGAGGTCACGAAGCAGGCCGGGAACATGATCCTCACCGACGACAACTTCGGGACGCTGGTGACCGCGATCAGCCTCGGGCGCAGCATCTACGACAAGATCGTCGCGTTCATCCGCTGCCAGATGGCGAAACTGTTTTCGCTGATCCTGTTGTTCCTGGTCGCGAGCGTGTTCGATATCAACGACGGTGTCGCGCTCACGCCGCTGATGGTGCTGTTCCAGAACTTCTTCATCACCCTGTTCCCGGTCATCGTGATCATGCACGACCCCGCACCGCCGAACCTGATGAACAAGCCACCGCGCGACCCGGGCGTTCCGATCACCAATCCGCTGGCCGTGTGGCAGTGGGTCTTCTACGGTGCCGTCGAGTTCGCGGTCACGCTGGCCGCGCTGTTGCTGGCGCCCGGTGAGATGAGTTCGACCGTCGCGAACGTGCCCATGACGATGGCGTTCGTGGTCATGTCGTTCGGGTCGATCCTCGGTGGGCTGGTGATGCGGCGTGATCCGGACACGGGCCTGGCAGCGCCCATTCTGGGAGCCGTGAAGATCCTGGCGATCCCGACGGTCATCACCGTGCTCGCCGTGGAACTCGACTTCCTGCAGCGGCTGCTGATGACGACCTCGCTGACCGGTGGCCAGTGGCTCGCGTGCATCGGATTGTCGGTGATCGTTCCGGTCGTGATCGAGGCCGAGAAGGCGATCCGGCGCCGCCGCGCCACGGGCCCGCAGGCGCCGATCCCGGCCTCCACCGCGGTGGAGCCGCAGCGGGCCCGCGTGGCGTGACGGCGGCCCGCCTCAGGCGTTCTGGGCGGCCTTCTCGGCTTCCTGTGCCTGCGCGACCTGCTGCGGGCTGAACCGGATGAACAGCGCGGCGATACCGGTGATCACCGCGCACACGGCGCAGCCGACCAGGGCGAACATGTAGCCCTCGCCCTGCGCGACGAGCTGCGCCTCGGTCATGTCGGCGACCGCACCGGACGTGCCGCCCAGCGACATGGTCCGCGACGTGGCCATCGCTCCGATCACGGCCAGGCCGATCGGACCGCCGAGGGTCTGCGCGACCTGGGCGATCGCCGACAGCGGGCCGATCTCGTGGGTACCGACCCCGGCGATCGCGCACAGCGGCAGCGGCACGGACGCCAGTCCGACGCCGAACCCGACGACGAGCACCAGCACGAACAGGGTGGGCAGGTACTGCACCGTCTCGTCCATCGTCGAGCCGAACAGCAGGCTCGCACTCATGATCAGCGCCCCCGCGACCACCAGCCAGCGCGGCTGCACCCGCACGACGAGTTTCGACGCGACCGCAGCGGCACCGCCGAGACCGAACGCGAACGGCACGAACGCCAGACCCGCCTGCAGTGGGGTGTAGCCGAGGATGTCCTGCACGAACAGCGCCACGAACGCGGCCAGCGAGAACATCACCGAGCCCGCGAAGAAGATCGCCACGAACGTGGCGACCCGGTCGCGGTTGCGGAACAGCACGAACGGCAGCAGCGGGTTCTCGGCGCGCCGCTCCACGAGCAGGAACAGCCCGAGGACCACGACACCTCCGATGAGCGCCCCGATCACGACCGGGCTGCCCCAGCCCATCTCGGGTCCCTCGCTCAGGCCGAACACCACACCGGTGCAGCCGAGGGTCGCCAGGACCGCGCCGGGCACGTCGAGCGCGAGCCGCTCGGTCGCGGTCTCCCGCAACACCATGCTCGCGGCGACGGCGATGAGCACACCGATGGGAACGTTGATGAGGAAGATCCAGCGCCACGAGACCTGCGTGAGCGCGCCGCCGAGGATCAGCCCGGCGATCGAGCCGACGCCGGTCATCGCCGCGAACACCGCGATCGCGCGGTTGCGGGCGGGGCCCGGCGCGAACGTCGTCGCGACCAGAGCCAGCGCGGTCGGTGACGCGATCGCGGCGCCGACGCCCTGCAACGCGCGGGCTGCGATGAGCATGGCCTCGCCGGTCGCGAGGCCGCACAGCAGCGACGCGAGGGTGAACAGGCCGACCCCGGCGACGAACATGCGCTTGCGGCCGAAACTGTCGCCCAGCCGGCCACCGAGGAGCATCAGACCGCCGAACGCCAGCGCGTACGAGGTGAGCACCCAGTTGCGGCCGGCGTCGGACAGTCCCAGGTCGGCCTGCAGCGGCGCGAGCGCCAGGTTCGCGACCGTGCCGTCGAGCACGACCATCAACTGCAGTCCGCTCAGGACGAGCATGGCCGCGCCGAGCGCCCGGGCGGTCGCGGAACGGGCGGCGTTCGAGGGGTCCGGCACGGCGTCGACGTTACCCAGCATCCGATTCACTCGGAATCCGCGGTGAGACCGGCGACCGGTCCGATCACGATGATCGCGGGCGGCCGGATCTGCTCGTCGCGCACATGCGCCGCGACGGTCTGCAGGTCGGCGCGCAGAACGCGCTGGGTGCGGCGCGTGCCTTCCTGCACGACGACGACCGGGGTGTCCGCGGGACGGCCCCCGGCGAGCAGGGCGTCGGCGAACTGCTGGATGCGTTCGACCGCCATGAGCAGCACCAGCGTGCCGCGCAGCTTCGCAAGTGCCGACCAATCGGTCAGCGAGTCCGGGTGGTCGGGGGCGACGTGTCCGCTGACCACCACGAATTCGTGCGTGACCCCGCGATGGGTGACGGGAACGCCGGCCGCCGACGGCACCGCGATCGCGCTGGTGATCCCGGGAACGACCGTGACCGGGACGCCCGCGGCGGCACAGGCCTGCAGTTCCTCGAAGCCGCGGCCGAAGACGTACGGGTCGCCGCCCTTGAGGCGCACGACGAACTTGCCGGCCTTGGCCCGGTCGATCAGGGTTTCGTTGATGGCCTGCTGCGCCATCGCCCGGCCGTAGGGCAGCTTCGACGCGTCGATGACCTCGACGTGCGGGCCGAGTTCGTCGAGCAGTTCCTGCGGGGCCAGGTGGTCGGCGACGACCACGTCGGCGCGACCGAGCAGGCGGCGACCGCGCACGGTGATCAGATCCGGGTCGCCCGGGCCGCCGCCGACGAGCGCGACCCCGACCGGGGCCGGCGCGGTGTCGGCGACAGCGGCGCCCCCGGCGAGGGACTCCCGGATCGAGGTGCGCACCGCCGCGGACCGGCGGTGGTCGCCGCCGGCGAGGACGCCGATGGACAGACCGTCGTAGGTCGCGGTGGCCGGGGTGACGGCGCTGCCGCGGCGGGCGTTGTCGGCGCGCACGCAGAAGATGCGGTTGCGTTCGGCTTCGGCGACGACCGCCGCGTTCGTCTCCGGCTCGTTCGTGCAGGCCATGGCGTACCAGGCGCCCTCGAGATCACCGTCGCGGTAGTCGCGCAGTTCCAGGGTGATGTGGCCCTTGGTGGCCATACTCTCGACGGCGGGCGTGGCCGCACGGGTGACGACGTGCACCGCGGCACCCGATGCGACGAGCAGTCCGAGCCGCCGCTGGGCGACGGACCCGCCGCCGACCACGACGACCCGGCGACCGGACAGATTCAGACCGACGAGGTAGCTGGACTCGTCTGCCCCGTTGGTGGACGACTCGTCTGCAGGATTGGTAGGCACCGGGGTTCCCCACTTCTGGTTGGCCTCGTGACACAGGCCGGTCCGCGGCGTGCGGACCGGCCTGTGACGGGGTCGGGTCGTGACGGTCGGATCAGACCGACGCGGGCTCGATCGGGGCGGTGGTCTCCGCCACGGAGGTGACGTCGAGCTGCAGCGACTTGGTGCTCCACTGCCACACCTTGTCGAACAGCGCCTGATCGTCGGACAGCTTCGTGCCGAGGGACGGCACCATCTCGTGAAGCTTGCCCTGCCATCCGGTCCACTGCTTCGGGAAGCAGCGTTCGAGAACGTCGAGCATCGCGGGCACGGCGGTCGAGGCGCCCGGGGAGGCACCGAGCAGACCGGCGATGGTGCCGTCACCGGCGCTGACCACGGCGGTGCCGAACTCGAGGACACCGCCGATGCCCTTGCGCCGGATGACCTGGACGCGCTGACCGGCGACGATCAGCTCCCAGTCCTCGAGCTTGGCGTTGGGCGCGAACTCGGAGAGGGTGACGATCCGGTCGCGGGGCGACTGGGTGAGCTCGCCGACCAGGTACTTGACCAGGCCGAGTTCGGTGGCGCCGACGCCCAGCATCGACATGATGTTGTTGGGCTTGACCGACTTCGGCAGGTCCAGGACGCCGCCCTGCTTGAGGAACTTCGGCGACCAGCCGGCGTAGGGGCCGAACAGCAGGCCCTGCTTGCCGCCGATGACGCGGGTGTCGAGGTGCGGAACCGACATCGGGGGCGCACCCACGGCGGCCTTGCCGTACACCTTCGCGCTGTGCTGCGCGATGACGTCGGGGTTGGTGCAGCGGAGGAACGCACCGGAGACGGGGAAGCCGCCGAAGCCCTTGGCTTCGCTGATCCCCGACTTCTGCAGCAGGTGCAGGGCACCGCCGCCGGCGCCGACGAAGACGAACTTGGCGTTGACCTTGCGGCTCTCGCCGGTCCGGCGGTTGCGGACCTTGACGATCCAGCTGCCGTCGGACTGCTTCGACAGGTTGGTCACCTCGTGACCGAAGAACACCGTGCCCCCGGAGGCGGCGACGTTGTTGATGAGCTGCTTGGTGAGGGCGCCGAAGTCGACGTCCGTGCCGGTCGAGGTCCAGTTGAGGGCCACCGGGTCGGAGAAGTCACGGCCCGCGGCCATGAGCGGGAGACGCTCGGAGAACAGCTCGGGGCTCTCGGAGTACTCCATGCCCGCGAACAGGGGGTGGCCGGCCAGGGCGTCGTAGCGGGCGCGCAGGTACTTCACGTCGTCGGCGCCGTGCACGAAGCTGACGTGCGGAATCGGGTTGATGAAGTCCTTGGGGTCGGACAGGATCCCGTTGTCGACGGCGTAGGCCCAGAACTGGCGCGAGACCTGGAACTGCTCGTTGACGTTGATCGCCTTGGTGATGTCGACGGTGCCGTCGGCCTTGGCCGGGGTGTAGTTCAGCTCACACAGCGCGGAATGGCCGGTACCGGCGTTGTTCCAGGGGTCGCTGCTCTCCGCGGCAGCGGCGTCGAGCCGCTCGAAAGCGGTGATCGACCAGTCGGGCTGCAACTGGCGGAGCAGCGCACCGAGGGTAGCGCTCATGATGCCCGCGCCGATGAGCACTACATCGGTCTTCGCCTCTAACACGTTGTCTGACACTGGAGGATCGACTTCCTTGTCTGTTCGCACGCGCCGCAGAATCCGCAGGGATCGCGTCGCGAGGGTGTCCCGTGCACGTCCGTGGTCCCGCTCCACTTCCGTTCGATCACGAACCGGATCTGGGAACCACCACAGCCGCGCCGACTGCGACGAATAGGTTACCCGCACGTCGCTCGGCGTTTCCTTCCCCCCAATTGTGCCCCGACCACGATCCGGCATGAACACCAATACAGTGTGATAGTGACTACTTGGCAGCCCGACATCCTCGGTGACGGCTATCAGCAGCTCGTTCTCCCCCTCGGCAGCGATCCCGACGGGGAAGGTGAAATCAGCGCGACCCTGGTCCGCTATCAGCCCGCCGGCGACGCTCCGCACCGCGCGGTGCTCTACGTGCACGGGTTCACCGACTACTTCTTCCAGCAGCACCTCGCGGAGCACTTCGCGGCGCAGGGGTACCGGTTCTTCGCGCTGGACCTGCGCAAATGCGGCCGTTCACGCGCCCCGGGCCACACTCCGCACTTCGTCACCGACCTCGCGTACTACGACGCCGAGCTCGAGGAGGCGTTGCGGATCGTGCGGACCGAGACCGGCGAGGAGGTGCTGCTGGTCGCGCATTCGACGGGCGGGCTGGTGTTGCCGTTGTGGCTGGACCGACTGAACAAGCGTCCAGGCGGTACCGCGGGCGCCGGAATCCGCGGGGTCGTCCTCAACAGTCCCTGGTTCGACCTGCAGGGACCGTCCTATCTGCGCAACGTCGGCACCCTCGCGATCGACCTCCTCGGGCGGATCCGGCCCAAGGACGTCATCCCACTGAAGAAGCTCGACACGTACGGGATGAGCCTGCGCACCGGCGGCTGGAACTACAACCTCGACTGGAAGCCGCTGACGGGATTCCCGCTCACGTTCGGCTGGCTACGGGCGGTCCGGCGCGGGCACGCGCAGCTGCATCGCGGCCTCGACATCGGGGTGCCGTCGCTGATCCTCCGGTCCACGGCGAGCCGGTCCGCACCGAAGTACGACCCCGCGATCGACACCGTCGACGCGGTCCTCGACGTGCGGCAGATCGCGCGCTGGGCGGGTTGCCTGGGCGACCGCACCACGATCGTGCCCATAGACGGAGCCCGCCACGACGTGTTCCTGTCCACCCCCGGTCCGCTCGCCGCGGCGTTCCGGGAATTGGACCGGTGGCTGGAGGGGTTGGACAACCACGACAGCAACGACGACACCGCCGATATCCGCACCGCCGCCGGCAACGTGCGGACACGAACCGCAGGAGACCCCGCGTGACCCATTACGACCTCGCCATCATCGGCACGGGATCGGGCAATTCGATCCTCGACGAACGCTACGAGGGCAAGCAGGTGGCGATCCTCGAGGAGGGCACCTTCGGCGGCACCTGCCTCAACGTCGGCTGCATCCCGACGAAGATGTACGTGTACGCGGCCGAGGTCGCGCACACCGTCCGCACCGCCGCGAAATACGGCGTGGACGCGAGCGTCGACGGGGTCCGCTGGAACGACATCGTCGACCGGGTGTTCGGCCGGATCGACCCGATCGCGGCCGGCGGTGAACGGTACCGGCGCGAGGACTGCGCGAACGTCACGGTGTACGGCGGGCACGCGCGGTTCGTCGGCGAGCGCACCCTCGACACCGGCACGGGCGAGACGATCACCGCCGATCAGGTCGTCGTCGCGGCCGGATCACGCCCGATCGTTCCGCAGGAGGTCCTCGACAGCGGCGTCAAGTACCACACCAACGACGACGTGATGCGGCTGCCGAAGCTGCCCGAGTCGATGGTGATCCTCGGATCCGGGTTCATCGCGATGGAGTTCGCGCACGTGTTCTCCGCCCTCGGGGTGCGGGTCTCGATCCTCGCGCGCAGCAGCCGGCTTCTGCGTCACCTCGACACGGACATCGCCGAGCGGTTCACGCGGATCGCGCAGGAGAAGTGGGACGTGCACCTGTCGAATCCGGCCAAGGAGTTCCGCCCCGTCGGTGACGGTGTGGAGGTCGTGCTCGCCGACGGCACGGTCGTCGCGGGTGACGCGCTGCTGGTCGCGGTGGGACGGCAGCCCAACGGCGACCTGCTCGACGCGGCCGCCAGTGGCCTGGAACTGGACGAGCAGGGCCGCATCGTCGTCGACGAGTTCCAGCGCACCACCGCGCGCGGAGTGTTCGCGCTCGGCGACGTTTCGTCGCCCTATCAGCTCAAGCACGTCGCCAATCACGAGATGCGGGTGGTGCAGCACAACCTGCTGCAGGATGCGTGGGACGACGACACGTCGGCGCTGCGGCGCACCGATCACCGGTTCGTGCCGGCGGCGGTGTTCACCGACCCCCAGATCGCCGAGGTCGGGCTCACCGAGGAACAGGCCCGCGCACAGGGATACGACATCTCCGTGAAGATCCAGAACTACGGGGACGTCGCGTACGGCTGGGCGATGGAGGACACCGAGGGCATCTGCAAGCTGATCGCCGACAGGTCGACCGGTCTGCTGCTCGGCGCGCACGTCATGGGCGCGCAGGCGTCGACGGTGATCCAGCCGCTGATCCAGGCGATGAGTTTCGGTCTGACCGCCCGGGAGATGGCGACGGGCCAGTACTGGATCCATCCGGCGTTGCCGGAGGTCGTGGAGAACGCGCTGCTCGGGCTCTGACAGCGTCGGCGGCGCCGTCCGGCCGGGACGGCGCCACCGTGTCCGCTACCAGCTGCCGGTACGCAGGGCGATCGCCGAGGCGAACTCGGCCGGGGCCTGCGCCGGGACGTTCTCGATGCCGTCGAGTTCGACGACCCGGAACTCCCCGGTGACGTAGCGCATGGATGCGTCGGCCTCTGCGCGCCGGGTGCCGCTGCCGACCACGACGGTGGTGGGCACCTCGGCTGCAGGGGCCGACGCGTCGCGCACGGTGCCGTCGGCGTCGGGAACGGCCGGGTGACCGCGGTCGGCGACGACCAGACTCGCGAACCGGCCGAATCTGCCGGCTGCGACGGACCAGGCGAGTTCCGCGCCGGCACCGCTGCCGGCCAGGTGCACCCACGGCAGTTTCAGTTCGTCGAGCAGCGCGAATATCCCGGCCGCATCGAGGTTGTCGATGCTTTCCGGGACGACCGTCCGCAGGTCGGAATTGTGCAGGCGTTCGCACACCGCGTCGAACACGTCGGCGCTCTCCCCCGCTCCCGGCAGCAGCAGCACGGTGTGCCTGCTCTCGGGTCCGTCGATGCGTACCCGGACGGTGCCGCTCGCGGTGCTCACGTCAGTCGATTCCATGCCGCAGAACGGTACGCGATCACACGGTCACGGCAGTGTCAGGATCTCGCATCCGCTGTCGGTGACGACGATGGTGTGCTCGAACTGCGCGGTCCACTTGCGGTCCTTGGTGACGACCGTCCAGCCGTCGTCCCAGATCTCGTAGTCGGGCGTGCCCAGGTTGATCATCGGTTCGATGGTGAAGACCATGCCGGGCTCGATGACCGTCTCCACGGACGGCTGGTCGTAGTGCAGGATGACCAGGCCGTTGTGGAAGGTCTCGCCGATGCCGTGGCCGGTGAAGTCGCGGACGACGCCGTATCCGAACCGATTGGCGTACGCCTCGATGACCCGGCCGATGACGTTCAGGGCGCGGCCGGGCGCGACGGCCTTGATGGCCCGCCGGGTCGCCTCACGGGTGCGTTCGACGAGCAGGCGGTGTTCCTCCGAGACGTCACCGGCCAGGAACGTCGCGTTGGTGTCACCGTGCACCCCGTGGATGTAGGCGGTGACGTCGATGTTGACGATGTCGCCGTCCTCGATCACCGTCGAGTCGGGGATGCCGTGGCAGATCACCTCGTTGAGCGACGTGCAGCAGGACTTGGTGAAGCCGCGGTAGCCGAGGGTCGACGGGTAGGCGCCGTGGTCGCACATGTACTCGTGGGCGATGCGGTCGAGTTCGTCGGTGGTCACACCGGGGGCGACGGCCTCGCCGGCCACGGCGAGCGCCTGCGCGGCGATCCGGCACGCCTCGCGCATCTTCTCGATGGTCTCCGGGGTCTGCACCCACGGCTCGTTGCCTTCCTTGGCGGTCGGCTTCCACGCGTACTCGGGTCGTTCGATGAGCTTGGGAACCGAACGGATGGGGGTGGGCGTGCCGGGAACGAGAGCTGTGCGCACAGACATGACGATCAGGATATGCCCACCGGCCCGCGGGTGATGCCTCCGAGGCATCACCCGCGGGACGCGGGTCAGCGCTGACGGAGGAGGAAGCGCTGGACCTTGCCGCTGGGGGTCTTCGGCAGGTGCGGCACGAAGTGCACCGCCCGCGGGTAGGCGTGCGCGGCGAACTTCTTCTTCACCAGCTGCTGCAACTCGGCCTCGAGTTCGTCGGTGCCCTCGACGCCCTCCCGCAGCACCACGAACGCCTCGAGCACCTCGCCGCGGAGCTCGTCGGGCAGACCGACGACCGCGGCCTCGACCACCTGCTCGTGCATCACGAGCACGCTCTCCACGTCGAACGGCCCGATCCGGTAGCCCGCCATGATGATCACGTCGTCGTCGCGGGAGGAGAAGAAGTAGAAGCCGTTCTCGTCGACGCGGCCCGCGTCGCCGGTCAGGTACCAGCGGCCGTCCTCGCTGAAGCGTTCGGCGGTCTTCTCCGGAGCGTCGACGTAGCCGGTGAACCACAGCAGCGGGCTGGCCTGGGTGTCGATCGCGACGCGGCCGACCTCGTTCGTGTCCGCGAGTTCGTCGCTGTCCTCCTTCAGCACCGCCACCGACCAGCCCGGCAGCGGCTTGCCCATCGAGAGCGGCGGCACGTCCTCGCGCAGGCCGTCGGCCCACGCGTTGACGACGAACATGCCGTGCTCGGTCTGCCCGTACTGGTCGTGGACGACGACACCGAACTTGTGCTCGGACCAGGTCAGCACGTCCGGGGTCAGCGGCTCACCGGCCGACGATGCGCGGCGCAGCGGGATCTGCGGTCCCTGGCCGGAGTCGGCACGCAGGCTGCGGTACACCGTGGGTGCGGCGGCGAAGTTGGTGACGCCGAACGTCTCCATCACCTGCCAGGTCAGCGCCGGCGAGAACCCGGCGTGCAGCAGGATGCTGCGCCGGCCGGCGGCCATGGGACCGAGCAGCGCGTAGTACAGCCCGTACGCCCAGCCCGGGTCCGCGGCGTTCCAGAACACGTCGTCGGGGCGCACGTCGAGGCCGAAGTCCATGTACGCGTGGAACGAGGCGAGCGCCCGCACCGGAACCGGCACGCCCTTCGGGGTCCCCGTGGTGCCGGAGGTGAACAGCTGCACGAGGCCACCGGAGCCACCGACGGCGACCGCGGCACCGCGCGGATCGTCGCCGGTGTGGGCGGCGAGCAGGTCCGCGAAGTGCAGCCCGATCCCGGCGTCACCGGAGTCCCCCGCGACGACGATCTGCCACGGCGCGTCGGCCGGGATGTCCTCGCTGGGCGCCAGCTTGCCGAGCTGGTCGGCGTCGGCGACGACGACCTTCGCGCCGCTGGCCTGCAGCCGGAACGCGATGGCGGGGGGCGCGAACGCGGTGAACAGCGGCACGTGCACGGCGCCGCGCCGCCAGATGCCGAGCAGCGCGACGACCAGGTCGGCGGACTTGCCCATCAGCGTCGCGACATGGTCGCCGGGCTCGACACCGAGGTCGTTCAGCGCGGCCGCGAAGCGGGTCGACTGCTCACGCAGGTACCCGTACGTCAGATCGGTCGAGGAGAGATCGGACTCGACGACGGTGAACGCGACCGCGTCGGCGGGATGGTCGTCGCACAAAAGGTTCGCAGCGCATCCGTCCGCGGTGTCGTAACGGTCCAGCAGTTCGCGGACACGGGCAGCGAAATCGGCAGCCATCGATCCGTCCTCCTCGTCGAGCGTTCACAGGGTTGTCTGCATTCACAGGGGGTGTCTGGGCGGCACGCCGCGGGGATGCGCGTCACCCGAACGTACCGCCACCTCTATGATCCGAGTCACAGAATCTTCTCGATACCCCCGGAAAGGGGTGGGTGATCGTGCCGGCTTCCGGTCCCTCGTCTCTCCTCCGTCCCCGCGACGGCGACGCGCTGCGCGCCGAGTTGCGACGCACTGCCGCCGACGCGCAGGTCTCCGTCGTGTTCGCCGGGGAGGTCCGCAGCGGCCATCTACAGCTGAGCGAGTTCCTCGGCACCCGCACCAACGGGCTCGAGGGAGTGATCGTGCCGCCGAAGGCCGGGCTCGGTGGACTGGTCGTGGACCGGGCCAAGCCGCTCACGGTCGCGGACTACGGGCGGTCGTCGTCGATCACCCACCACTTCGATCGTCCGGTGCTCGGCGAGGGTCTGCGCTCGATCCTCGCGGTGCCGGTGCTCGTCGGCGGGGCCGCGCGGGCGGTGCTGTACGGGGCCATCCGCGAGTGTGCGCCGCTGGGTGATCGCGCTGTGGGCGCGTTCGTGCAAGCGGCGCGGCGTCTCTCCGACGAGATCACGGTGCGCGACGAGGTCGACCGGCGGCTCGCGCTGATGGCGCGGATGAGCCCCGTGGACCGCGATCCGCTGGCGACGGCGGAAGTCCGGGAAGTGCACGCCGAACTGCGCAGTCTCGCCCAGACGGTCGGCGACTCCGGTCTGCGGCAGCAGTTGCGGGCGCTGTCGGACCGACTCGCCGGTGCGTGCGGGGGCACCACCACTCCGGCACCGGCACCGGCGACCGCGATCGTGCTGTCCCCACGCGAGACCGACGTGCTCTCACACGTGGCGCTGGGCTGCACCAACGTCGAGATCGCGCAACGCCTCTCGGTGACTCCGGAGACCGTGAAGAGCTATCTGCGCAGCGCGATGGGCAAGCTCGACGTGCACACCCGGCACGAGGCGGTCGTCGTCGCCCGGCGGCTGTCGCTGCTGCCCTGAGCAGTCCCGTTTCCGGGCCGGAGAGGATTCCCTATGTCGGACACGGCTTCGTCTCCGCAGCTGAAACGGGTCATGGGGCCGGGACTGCTGCTGCTCTTCATCGTCGGCGACATCCTCGGCACCGGCATCTACGCGCTGACCGGCAGGGTCGCGAACGAGGTTGGCGGCGCCGTGTGGCTGCCGTTCGTGCTCGCGTTCGTCGTCGCGGTGATCACGGCGTTCAGCTACCTGGAACTGGTCACCAAATACCCGCAGGCCGCGGGCGCCGCGCTGTACACCCACAAGGCCTTCGGGATCCACTTCCTGACGTACATGGTCACCTTCACGGTCATGGCGTCGGGCATCACCTCGGCGTCGACGGCGGCGCGGGCGTTCTCCGCGAACTTCGTCGAGGCGTTCGATCTCGATATCGGCGAGGGAATCGGCATCACGGCGTTGGGCCTGACGTTCATGCTGGTGGTGGCGCTGATCAACCTGCGCGGCGTCGGTGAGAGCGTCAAGACGAACATCGTCCTCACGTGTGTGGAGCTGTCCGGGCTGCTCATCATCATCCTGATCGGGATGTGGGCGCTCGGGATCGGCGAGGGCGACTTCTCGCGGGTGCTCGACGTCGACACCGGCGACCGCTCGGTCTTCGGCGCGGTCGTCGCCGGCACCGCACTCGCGTTCTTCGCGATGGTCGGTTTCGAGGACTCGGTGAACATGGCCGAGGAGTGCAAGAACCCGACCCGGATCTTCCCCCGGGTGCTGCTCCTGGGACTCGGGATCACCGGCCTGATCTACGTGCTGGTGTCCGTCACCGCGATCGCGCTGGTCCCGGCCGTCGAACTCGGCACCGGTGACACTCCCCTGCTGAAGGTGGTCGAGGCGGGTGCGCCGGCGTTCCCGGTGGGGATCTTCGCGTTCATCACGATGTTCGCGGTGGCGAACACGGCTCTGATCAACATGCTCATGGCCAGCCGGCTGGTCTACGGGATCGCCCGCGAAGGCGTGCTGCCCGCGGCGCTCGGCAGGGTGCACCCGACGCGCCGCACGCCCTATGTCGCGATCGTCTTCACGACGCTGCTGGCGTTCGGGTTGGTCGCCTTCGTCGGCGAGGTGCCGGAACTGGGCGGCACGGCCGCGCTGTTGTTGCTGATCGTCTTCGCGATCGTCAACGTCAGCGTGCTGGTGCTGCGTCGCCGACCGATCGACCACCCGCACTTCCGGACGCCGACGGTCCTCCCCGTGCTCGGCGCCGCGAGCTGCATCTTCCTCGTGTCACCGCTGGTGGACCGCCCCGTGGCGCAGTACCGGATCGCGGCGGTCCTGCTCGGCCTCGGGGCCGTGCTGTGGCTGATCACCTGGTTCCTGGCCAAGCGCAGGGGTGGCCGCGGCCCCACGATCGACCCGGAACACCTGGTCGAGAAGTGAACCGCGAGGCCCGGGCGGGTCAGTAGCCCTCCGGCAGCGCCGCGAACATGTCCCGGGTGACGGCGACGGCGTTGTCGGAGCTGCCTCCCCGGACGACGAGCGTGGCGAACGCGAGGTCCCCGCGGTAGCCGACGAACCACGCGTGCGATCCGCCCTCGACCTCGGCCTCACCGGTCTTGCCGTAGACCTCGCCCTGGTCCCGGATGCGGTCGGCGGTGCCGCTGGTGATCACCAGCCGCATCATGCCGCGCAGCCCGTCGACCATCTCCGGGGTGATCGCCGGGCGGTCGCCCTCGACCGTCGTTTCGCGTCCCTTGATCAGATACGGGACCGGTGTCCGGCCGGCCGCGACGGTCGCGGCGGCGAGCGCCATCGCGAACGGGCTGACGACGACCTTGCCCTGCCCGAATCCGTCCTCGGCCCGCTGCACGACGTTCTCCGCGGGCGGGACCGAGCCCGAGAACACCGGCAGCCCGACGACGTCGTACTCGGGTCCGATGCCGAATGCGGCGGCGGCGTTCGTGAGCGCATCGGCGGGCATCTCGGAGGCCAGCTTCGCGAAGGACGTGTTGCAGGAGCGGGCGAACGCCGTCGCCATCGACACCGTGCCGAGTTCGAACTCGTTGTAGTTGGGGACGCTGCGTTCCCCGATGGTGATCCGGCCCGGGCACGGCACCATCGTCTCGGGACCGGCGAGACCGTTGGAGATCGCCGCACCCGAGGTGATGATCTTGAACGTGGATCCGGGTGGGTAGTGTCCCGCGATCGCGACCGGTCCGTCCCGGTCGGCGGCCTTGTTCTGGGCGACGGCGAGGACCGCGCCGGTGGAGGCCTCGATCACGACCGTCATCGCCTGCTCGACGCGGGCGTCGACGGCGGCCTGTGCGGCCAGCTGGATCGGCCGGTCCAGGCTGATGGAGAACGACGGCGCCGGCTGCGGAGCCGTCTCCGTGAGGACACCGACGTCGACGCCGTACTGGTTCGTCACGACGACACTCCAGCCGGCGACCCCGTCGACCTCGTCGATCACCGTCTTCTTGATCTGGCCGAGCAGGTCGGGGGCGAAGTTGCGGTCGGTGGCGACGAGATCGGCCTGTTCGACGACGCCGACGCCGGGGATGGCGTCGAGCGTGTCGGAGACGGTCGCGTAGTCGTCCGCGACGAGCCGGATGACGGCGAGCGGGCCGCTCGCCGCGGTCGCGGATTCGGCGATGGACTGGGCGGTGAGGGACGTGTCGAACCGCGTCAGCGCGGCGGACAGAGCGCGGGCCGCGCCGAGGACATCCCTGTTCGCGGACGCGTCGAACGAGATGGAGTACACGGTCCCGGGCACCAGCACGTCCCCGCCCGAGTGTTCGTTGACGCGCGCCCGGGGCGCGGCCTTGGTGCGCAGGTGCATCGTCTGGCGGTCGCCGAGCTGCGGGTGCAGGTTCGAGCGGGTCCACCGCACGATCCAGTCGTCGCCGCTGCGTCCCATCTGCATCGTCCCGGTGTACTGCCAGATCCGGTCCTTCGGCAGGTGCCACTCGTAGGCGTAGTCGACGGTCGCGGCGTCGCCGTGGATCTGCACGCCCGTCGTCTCGGCGATCAGCGATTCGGCCTGCAGTCCGTCCCACGTCTCGGCGAGAGCTGCCTCGGCGTCCTCGGGCCGGTCGGTGTGGTCGGCGGCGGTCGCGAAGTCCTGCTCGGAGAACGCCGAGAGGAATGCCTGGGCCGCCGACTCGGGTCCGGCGGGTTTCGGTGTGCAGGCCACGACGCCGCCGAGGACCGCGACCGCGGCGAGCGAGGCCGCCACGATCCGGACGAGGACACGACGGGGGACGGGCGAGGTCGCCCGGGGAACTGAGCTGGCTTTCATCGCCCGTCATCGTAGGAGGCCGATGCCCGGACATCGGGGAGGCGCAACGGACGTGGTGGGCGTCTCCGTCGTGCGGAGTCGTTCAGTCGAGCAGGACGGTGGAGAACGTGGCGACCTGCCGGAAGCCGATGCGCGCGTACGCGGCGCGGGCCCGCATGTTGAAGCTGTTGACGTACAGGCTCGGCAACCTGCCGCCCGCGGTGATCGCAGCGGCGACCGCCGCGGTGCCGGCCGATCCGATTCCGGCGTTGCGCATGGCTGGGCTCACCCAGACGCCCTGGATCTGACCGACCGTCGACGACTGCGATCCCACCTCGGCCTTGAACACGACCTCGCCGTTCTCGAACCGAGCCCAGGCGCGGCCGGTCGCGATGAGGCTGGCGACGCGACGGCGGTAGCTCACTCCCCCGTCGCCCGCACGCGGGTCGATGCCGACCTCTTCGATGAACATGGCCACCGCGGCGGGCAGGTAGGCGTCGATCTCCTCGGGCCGCACCCGGCGGACGAGCGGGTCGGGCGTCACGAGCGGTTCGCGGTCCAGGACGAGCAGCGGCTGTTCGGCGCGCACCTCCCGGGCGGGTCCCCACGCGTTCTCGAGCAGCTCCCACATGGGCATGGCGAGTTCGGCACGGCCGACGACCGACGAGCACAGGCGCGGTCCACGGGCAGCACGTTCGGCGAAGGCCTGCAGGTCGTCGGGAGACCCGAGCAGCGGGATCAGGTTGGCTCCGGAGAAGCACAGCGAGGTCTCCGCCCCGCCGCGGCTCCACATCTCACCGCCGACCGAGCGGCCGGCGATGCCGTACTCCTCGACACGGCCGGTGACCATGCACGTCGCCACCGGGTCTCGGGCGAGGACGCGCAACACCGCGGCGGTGTCCCGTCCACCGAGCGACCGGACCCCAAGAAGCTTGAGCACGTGCCCACCACCTGTCGACTGCCGATACCGACCAGATTGCCATGAGCTACGGCTCGACGGAAACCCACTCCCGAATCGGGAGTGTCGGAAGGTTCAGCCGACCGAAACGGTGGGTGTGCCGCTGCCGGCGTCGCCCTCCATCTCCTCGGCGATACGCATCGCTTCCTCGATGAGGGTTTCGACGATCTGCGCCTCCGGGACGGTCTTGATGACCTGCCCCTTGACGAAGATCTGTCCCTTGCCGTTGCCGGAGGCGACTCCGAGGTCGGCTTCGCGCGCTTCGCCCGGACCGTTGACGACACAGCCCATCACGGCGACGCGCAGCGGCACCTCCATGCCCTCGAGACCGGCGGACACCTCGTTGGCCAGGGTGTAGACGTCGACCTGAGCGCGGCCGCACGACGGGCACGAGACGATCTCGAGCTTGCGGGGACGCAGATTCAGCGACTGCAGGATCTGCGTGCCGACCTTGATCTCCTCGGCCGGCGGCGCGGACAGCGACACTCGGATGGTGTCGCCGATGCCCTCCGAGAGCAGCGCACCGAACGCGACCGCGGACTTGATCGTGCCCTGGAAGGCCGGTCCGGCTTCGGTGACGCCGAGGTGCAGCGGGTAGTCGCACTGCGCGGCGAGCTGCCGGTACGCCTCGACCATCACGACCGGGTCGTTGTGCTTGACGGAGATCTTGATGTCGCCGAAGCCGTGTTCCTCGAACAGGCTCGCCTCCCACAGCGCGGACTCGACGAGCGCTTCGGGGGTGGCCTTGCCGTACTTCTTCAGCAGCCGCGGGTCGAGGGAACCGGCGTTGACGCCGATCCGGATCGGGATGCCGGCGTCCCCGGCAGCCTGCGCGACCTCCTTGACGCGGCCGTCGAACTCCTTGATGTTGCCGGGGTTGACGCGCACCGCGGCGCAACCGGCGTCGATCGCCGCGAAGATGTATCGCGGCTGGAAGTGGATGTCGGCGATGACCGGGATCTTGCTCTTCTTCGCGATGGTCGCCAGTGCGTCGGCGTCCTCCTGCCGCGGGCACGCGACACGGACGATGTCGCAGCCGGAGGCGGTGAGTTCGGCGATCTGCTGGAGGGTCGCGTTGACGTCGTGCGTCTTGGTGGTGCACATCGATTGCACCGACACCGGATAGTCGCTGCCGACACCGACATTTCCGACCATCAACTGGCGGGTCTTGCGGCGCGGTGCGAGGACCGCGGGTACTTCGGGCATGCCCAAACCGATGGGGCTGGTCACGTTTCGCCTTCTTTCGTTGCTACCGGCCGATTCTAGCGGCGCAGGTCAGAGCAGCTTGATGGGGTTGACGATGTCCGCGGTGAGCGTCAGCAGCATGTAGGCACCGCCGACGACCACGGCCACGTAGGTGAGGGGAAGCAGCTTCATGTAGTCCACCGGCGGTCCGTCGGCGAGACCACCCAGGTTGCGCACCCAGTTGCGGAGGCGCTCATAGATCGCGACGGCCATGTGCCCGCCGTCGAGCGGCAGGAGCGGCAGCAGGTTGAACGCGCCGAGGAAGAAGTTCAGCTGCGCGAGCAGCAGCACGAAGGACTGCCAGATGCCGGCTTCCGCGAACTGGCCGCCGATGACGCTGGCGCCGACGACGCTGACGGGCGTGTCGACGGCCCGTTCCCCGCCGGTCACCGCGGTCCACAGGTCCGACACCTTCGACGGCAACTGCACGAGCGCCTCGGCGGTGCGGGCCGCGAGATATCCGGTGAACTCGAACGTCGCCGGGACCGCCGACACCGGTGTGTATTCGAGCACGCGCGGCTCCCCGCCGACACCGATGGCACCGACCTCCCGGGAGACGGGTTGGGCGCCGGGGTCGTCGCTCTCGTACACCCAGCGCTGCACCTGCTGGATCGCGACCGGGAACGTGAGGGTCTCGTCGCCGCGTTCGACCGTGAAGTCGACCGTGCCGGACAGCGGCTGGGTGGCCTGAACCAGCTGACCGAACGTCTCGACGCGGGTGTCACCGACCGCGACGATGACGTCGCCCGGTTGGATACCCGCGGCCTGGGCCGGACCGGTGCCTTCGCATTCGGCGGGCGCGTAGCCGCCTTCCGCGCCGGCCTGGGTCGGAGCCGCGCATCCCACGGTGCCGACCACGGCGCGGGTGTCCGTGTTCGGCAGACCCGACGTCACGGCGAGGGCGTAGACCAGCACGATGCCGATCAGGAAATTCATCGCGATGCCGCCGGACATGACGACCAGGCGTTTCCAGGTCTTCTGCTTGTACATCGCGCGGTCGTACTCGTCGGGTGCGAGCTCGTCGAGCGCGGTCATCCCGGCGATGTCGCAGAATCCGCCTGCGGGCAGCGCCTTGAGGCCGTACTCGGTCTCGCCGCGGCGGAACGAGAAGATCCGCGGGCCGAACCCGATGTAGTACCGCCGCACCTTCATGCCGAGCTTCTGCGCGGTCCACATGTGACCGGCCTCGTGCAGCGCGACGGAGGCGGTGATGCCGAGGGCGAAGAGCACCACGCCCAGCACGAACATCATCTGTAGCCGCTCCTCCTATTTCACGAGCGCGCGGGCTCGGTCCCGAGCCCAGCCGTCGGCGGCGAGCACGTCTTCCACGGTAGCGGGTTCTGCGGACCACTCGTGTGCGTCGTTCAGCACTGTCTCGACCGTGCGGACGATGCCGGGGAACGGCAGCGCACCCGCCAGGAACGCCTCCGCGGCGATCTCGTTCGCCGCGTTGTACACGGCGGTGAGGCTTCCGCCGCCGCGTCCCGCGGCGCGGGCGAGTTCGATCGCCGGGAAGACGACGTTGTCGACGGGCTCGAACTCCCAGGTCGACGCCGTCGTGAAGTCGAGAGCGGGAGCCGCCTCGGGCACCCGGTCCGGCCACGCGAGGGCCAGCGCGATCGGCAGCTTCATCGACGGCGGCGACGCCTGCGCGAGCGTCGACCCGTCGGCGAACGTCACCATCGAATGCACGATGGACTGCGGGTGCACGGTGACGTCGATGCGGTCGTAGTCGATGCCGAACAGCAGGTGCGCCTCGATGAGCTCGAGTCCCTTGTTGACCAGGGTCGCCGAGTTGAGGGTGTTCATCGGCCCCATCGACCAGGTCGGATGCGCACCGGCCTGCTCGGGCGTGACGTCCTCGAGCTGCTCGGCGCTCCACCCGCGGAACGGGCCACCCGAGGCCGTGAGCACCAGACGCGCGACCTCACCGGCGGTGCCGCCGCGCAGGCACTGCGCCAGCGCCGAATGCTCCGAGTCGACGGGCACGATCTGACCGGGCGCGGCCGCGGCGGTGACGAGCGCGCCCCCGGCCACGAGGGACTCCTTGTTCGCGAGCGCGAGCCGCGCGCCCGTCGCGAGGGCCGCGAGCGTTGGCTCGAGACCGAGCGAGCCGACGAGCGCATTGAGAACGACATCCGCTTCCGTCTCCCGCACGAGCTCCGTGACGGCGGACGGGCCGCTGCGGACCGTCACCCCGGGCAACTCCAGCCGCGCCGCGGCGTCCGGATTCGCGACCGCGACGTCGGTGACACCCGTCGCGCGGATCTGCTCGGCGAGCAACTCGAGGTTGCCGCCGCCCGCGGCGAGGCCGACGACCTCGAACTTGTCGGGGTTGGCGTCGATGACCTCGAGCGCCTGGGTGCCGATCGATCCGGTGCTGCCGAGCAGCAGGACGCGGGTGCGGGAGCGGGATTCAGTGTCGACCACGCGACCATTGTTCCTGATGCACCTGAGGTGTCCCTGAATCGGTCGCGACCACCGGCGACGCGCGGGCACCGCCCCCACTTCATACGACAGGCGGTCGTATGTCACGATTAGCCCAACAGCGCGATCTTTCGAGCAGGAGGAACAACCGTGGCCGGTACCGAGTTGCAGTCCACCAAGGTCGACACGGCCGAGGTGCCCTCGGCGGAGTGGGGTTGGAGCGGTGAGGCTCCCAAGCTGTACCGCACCATGGGCATCATCGGTGCGATCTTCCTGCTGTTCATGATCATCGGCAATCACACCGGTCGCGTTGAGGACTGGTACCTCATCGGTTTCGCCGCGCTCCTCGTGCTGATCGTCGTGGTCGACGCCATCAGGCGCCGCCGCCCGCGGTAGAGCCGCACAGATTTCGTCGGGCCCGTCCGGAAGTTCCGGGCGGGCCCGACGCGTCTCCACGGACGGGTCAACCGCAGGATGTCAGCTCGGCGCGCGCGTGAGCGTATTTCGCCGCCAGTCGTTCACGGCTCGCATCGTCCAGACTGGCCAGTCGCTCCGGGTCGCTGTTGTCCGCGAGATCCGCGAGCTTGACCGTCAACGCCAGCGGGACCCGGCGCACCCGTGCGTAATACTCGTCCGGTTCCTCACCGCCCCGGCGGGTCAACGCGTCGACCGCAGCGACGACCTCTGGCGGGAACTGTTCCCCGAGGTCCGCGAGCGTCACCGTCGTGTCCTCGACGACGTCGTGCAGCCAGGCAACCGCGACAGCGTGATCGTCGCCGGCCACCCGGGCCGCAACTCGGGCCGGATGCGTGATGTACGGGCGCCCGGCCTTGTCGACCTGACCGGCGTGCGCGACCGTCGCGATCCGCTGCGCCGCCCGTGTGATCGAAGATTCCAACTACTCCCCCGAGTGTGATCGTGACCGGTCGCGGCGCCGGCGCCGAACACGCACCGGAACGTCCGCGTCGATCCAGAGTTACCAGCAGGATCCGACAGGTTTTTCACGACATGTCCGGTTCGGGAGCGCAGGTCACGAGCCGGACGACGTCGGCGAGCGTGCCGGCCTCGAGGGTCGCTCGCTGCCGGGCGGCGCCGTTCCCGGTGGCCAGGATGCGCTGCACGGCCTCCCGGGCGGCGCAATAGTCGCCGGTGCGTTCGAGAGCGGGCCGAACATGCTCGAGGAGTCGGAAGATCGGGTGCGCGGCATGCACGAGCTGCCCGGAGACGGTGTCGACCGCGCGCCCTGTGACGCCGTCCCGCGAAGCTCGCCAGTATGCGGCGCGCAGAACCTCCGGCTCCACGTCGAGTTCCTCTCCCTGCCGGGTGGAATCGAGTGCCGTGACGACCAGGCCGCGCACCAGGGTCGCGAGCAGGACCGCCTCGTCCACGGTGGCCTGGGTGTCGCCGATACGGATCTCGATCGTGGGCAGATGCGCCGACAGGCGCATGTCCCAGTAGAGCATCGCCTTGTCGAGGATGACCTCGCGCTCGAGCATGGTCGCGATCACCGCGTCGTAGTGCTCCGCGGATTCGAAGACGGGCGGCGGCCCGGCATTGGGCCACCGCGTCCACAACACATGACGCCAACTCGCGTATCCGGTGTCGCGCCCGGCCGCGATGGGCGAGTTCGCGGTCAGCGCCAGCAGGACCGGCAACCAGGGCCGCAGATGATTGCTGACCCGCACCCCGGCGTCCCGGTCGGGGATGGCGACGTGGACGTGACAGCCACAGATGACCTGCTCGCCGAGCAGCCCGAAGTTCCCGAGCAGGCTGTGATATCGCTCCTGGTCGGTGATCAGGCGCGGCGGTGGACCGGCCGGTGGAACCGCGGTGGCCAGCAGCACCGCGCCCGCGCACGCGGCGGCCGCGGCGGCACGAGATCTCGTCCGCCGCAGTTGCGTCCGCAACTGTTCGATGCTCGTGCACACCGGCGTGGCGGTTTCGATCTGGCATCGGGACAGTTCCAGTTGCAGGTCGATGCCGAGTTCGCGCCCGGCGGCGGCGACGGCGACGTTGTCGAGCCACGGTGCCCCGGTCTCGGGATCGGCGAGGACGAATTCCTCTTCCACCCCGATGGTCGGACCCGAACCTTCGGCGGCGGGTTCGGCAACGCGAGATGGGGATGAGGTCATCGTCGCTCCTGCCCCGGCCAGCGTTCTCGGCCGTTGCACCCAGGCTGTCACGTCCGCCCCCGGCCCGGGGGCGGAACCGGAGCCGCAATACTCCGGTCGGCAGTGAGTACCCACGTCACACCGGAATCAGCGGCCCCGTCACTGTTGATCTCTAGTGGCCCCGCCACTGCCGCATTCCAGCGGCCCCGCCACTGTTGATTTTCTAGTGGCCCGCCACTGTGGATCCCTAGTGGCCCCGCCACTGTGGATCCCTAGTGGCCCCGCCACTGTGGATCCCTAGTGGCCCCGCCACTGTGGATCCCTAGTGGCCCCGCCACTGTGGAGCCCGCTTCTCGGCGAACGCGCGCGGCCCCTCCAGCGCGTCGTGACTGTTGTAGCAGGATTCCGACGCGTGCCGGGCCGCCCGCAACGCAGCGGACCGTCCCATCTCCGTGGAGATCATCACGGTCTCACGCGCGGCACGGACCGACAGCGGGGCCCCGGCGAGGATGTCCCCGGCCAGCTCGAGTGCCGACGCGAGCAACTCGGCGGGTTCGGCAATTCTGTTGACCAAGCCGATCTCGTACGCGCGCTGCGCGGTGATCGGCTTTCCGGTGAGCAGGATCTCCATCATGATGCGCTGCGGAATCATGTGGATCAGCGGCGACGCCCACGGGGAACTGCGGCCCACCTTGACCTCGGTGACGGCGAAGGTTGCGGTCGTGCTCGCCACGCACAGGTCGCAGCTCTGGGCAATCAGCCAGCCGCCTGCGAACGCGGCACCGTTGACCGCGGCGATCGTCGGCTTCGACAGTTCGACGGTGTCGTACGGGACGGGAATCAGATCGCGCGGCGGCACCCGCATGCCGATCTCGACCATTTCCTTCAGGTCACCCCCCGCACAGAACGCCTTCTCCCCCGCCCCGGTCAGAACCGCCACGCGCAGGTCCGGGTCGTGCTCGAAGCGCTCCCACGCGTCGTAGAGCCCCCGGCGGATCTCCGCGGTCAGGCAGTTGCGGGTCTCGGGCCGGTTCAGCGTGACGACCGCGATGCCGTCGTCGCGGGCATCGAACAGTACGGCCTCGCTCAACCGCCGGTCCTCGCTCACTAGAAACCTCGCTGCTCGATGACGTGGGCCTGCCGTTCCAGGTCCTCCCGGAAGGCCGGGTGCGCGATTGCGACCAACCGCCGCGCGCGTTCACGCAGGGTGCGGCCCCGCAGTTCCGCCGCGCCGAATTCGGTGACGACGACGTCCACGTCGGAGCGCGCGGTGGTCACCGGCCCGGACAGTGCCGCGGTGATCCGGCTGACCGTGCCGCCTTTCGCGGTCGCGGGTAGTGCCGTGATCGCGTGTCCACCGGGCGACCGCGCGCCGGCCCGCACGAAGTCGACCTGCCCGCCGGTGCCGCCGAAATACGACGCGCCACTCTGTTCGGCGTTGACCTGTCCGGTCAGATCGATCTCCATCGCCGAATTGATCGTGACGAGCTTGTCGAGTTGCGCGAGGACGCCCGCGTCGTGCGTGTAGGCCGTGGTGCACATGCGGATCTGCGGGTTGCGATGGGCGAATCCGTAGAGCCGCGCGGTTCCGATCAGCGCTCCGGTGATCGAGACGCCCCGGTCGATTCGCTTGCGCGCGTTGGTGATCACACCCGATTCGATGAGATCGACGAGCCCGTCGCCGATCATCCCGGAATGCACACCGAGGTCCACCCGGTCGTGCAGGAGCCGCAGAATTGCGTCGGGCACGGCGCCGACCCCGGTCTGGATGACCGATCCGTCGTCGATGTAGGCGGCGGCGTGGTGCGCGATGGCCGCGTCGACCTCCCCGATCGCCGCCGGCGGCACCTCGACCGGCGACCGCGAAACATGCACGGCACAATCGATTTTCGAGGACGGCAGTGATTCGCCGAAGGTGACGGGAACCCGGTCGTTGATCTCGGCGATCACCACCCGGGCCGTCGCGACGGCGGACTGGACGTAGTCGCTGACGAGACCGAAGCTGTGGTGTCCGTCCGCGTCCGCGGGAGCGACCTGGACGAATGCGACGTCGCACCGGATGGTTCCGGCTTCGATCATCGGTCCGATCCGGCTGACATGGCAGGGAATCACGTCGAGTTCGTGGGCCTTGCTGAGCGTCCGGAGCGCGCCGATGGCGCCCATGCTCGACATCGCGAAACTGTCGGTCCGGCCGGGTGTGAAGATCCCGGAGAAGCTCGTGGCGACGAACACCGTGAGTCCGCCGATGTCGCGGCCCTGCTCGATCAGCGCTTCGATCAAGGTGGTCGGTTCGCCGCACGCCTGCCCGATGACGATGTGATCTCCGGGCCGCAGATGCTCGGCCAGATCCACGGTGGGCGTGCATGTTCCGCGGTGGGAACTCGACCCGATCACGACTCGGTGCCGTTCGCTCGCGCGCCGGCGACGTGTAGTTCGTCGAGCACTTCGCGGGTGTGTTCTCCGAGCCGGGGTGCGGCTCCGGCGACGCGGCCGGGTGTTCGCGACAGCCACGTCGGGGGCCCGGGGAATCGGACGTTGCCGTACGGGGTCTCGACCTCCTGGAAGAAGCCGACGTCGTCGAGGTGATCGTTGTCGAACAGTTCGTCGAGGCTGCGGACCGGCGCAGCGGGGATGTCGAGGCTGTGCAGGAGGTCGAGCCACTCGACGGTGGTCCGTTCGAGGAAGGTCTCCCCGAGACGTGCGTAGACGGTGTCGATGCTGCGGGCCCGTTGCTCGAGCGTCGCGTAATGCGGTCCGGCCCAAGCCGGTTTCACTGCCTCGACGAACGCGGTCCACTGTTTGTCGTTGTACACCAGCGCCGAGATCCGGCCGTCCTCGGTCCGGTACGGCCTGCGGTTGGGGGCGACCGCGCGGGGGTAGACCGCCGGCCCCACGGCGGGATGGAACATGGCGCCGTTGGCGTGTTCGACGAGCATGAACGACGCCATGGTCTCGAACATGGCGACCTCGACCTCCTGGCCCTCGCCGGTCCGTTCCCGGTGGAACAGCGCCATCACCGTGGCGTACACGGCGGTCAGGCCCGCGACCTTGTCGGCGATGATGGTGCCGACATAGCCGGCGTCGCCGGTGAGCTGTTCCTGGGCGGACAGCAGTCCGCATTCCGCCTGGATCGTGTCGTCGTAGGCGGTGAGGTCGGCGTCGGATCCGCCGCGGCCGTAGCCGTAGCAGTTGGTGTAGACGATCGCCGGGTTCAGCGCGGAGACCTCGTCGTAGCCGAAGCCGAGTTTCGCGATCGCCTTCGCGCGCATCGAATGGATGAACACGTCGGCGCCGGTGACGAGTTCGCGCAGCACCGCACGGTCCTCGTCGGCACGCAGGTCCAGCACGACGCTGCGCTTGCCGCGGTTCACATTGACGAAGACCCCGCTCATGCCCGGTTCGGGTCCGGCGGAGATGTAGCGGGTGTTGTCCCCGGCGGGCGGTTCGATCTTGATCACCTCGGCACCCATGTCCGCCATGATCTGCGTGCAGTACGGGCCCATCACCATGGCCGTCAGGTCGACGACCCGCACGCCGGACAGCGGACCTGTGTGTTCCATCCTGCTCACCCTCACTGCGTTCTGTCGGATCGGTGATGCACTTTCGAATCCCTCCCGGGCGGCGTCACACTATCAGGTGAATCCTTACAAGGATAGTGGTATGACTATGGGGTGGAAACGAATTCCGGAGGCTTCGCCCGTGTGCCTTTGTGGCGCCCGGGGCCGCCACAAAGGCACACCACCGTCAACCGCGTCCTCGACACCGCACTCGCCGAGCGAGCGGACGCGCCCGCCATCGACGCCGCGTCGGGCGTGTGGACCTACGCGGAACTCGACGAACAGGCGCGACGCGCGGCCGGCGCCCTGTGGTCACTGGGCGTCCGCCCCGGCGACCGTGTCGCCGCGTGCCTGCCCAACGACCTCGACATCGTCGCGGCGTTCCACGGCGCCGTGCGCATCGGCGCGATCTGGGCGGGAATCGGCGAGACGCTCACGGAAGCCGAGCAGCGGAACCTGTTCGACCTGTGCGCGCCGACGGTCGTGCTCGCCGGGGACCACTGCGCGCTGGACACCCCCGAGTGCGTGCGCCCCGACCGGTGGTCGGACCTGCTGACCCACACCGACGACGCGCCCCCGGTCGACGTCGAGCCGGACTCCCCCGCCGGAATCGCCTTCACCAGCGGCACTTCCGGAAGTCCGAAGGCGGTCGTGCACAGCCACCGCAATCTGCTGCTGCCCGGCGCGACGCTCGTCGCCACCCGCGGCTGGGGACCGGATCTGCGCAAGGGCGACAGCTTTCCGCTGACGATCCTGAATCTGATGGTGCTGTCCACACTTCTCACCGCGCAGGCCGGTGGATGCGCAGTCGTGATGAACCGCCGCGACCTCGACGGTGTGGCCGAATGGATCACCACCCGGAAGGTCACGGTGTGGAACGGTGCTCCGGCACAGTTGTTCGACCTGGCGCGTCGCCCGGACATCGACCTCGGGTCGCTGCGCGAGGTGTGGAGCGGCGGCGGCGACACCCCCGACGCACTGCGCCGCGCTTTCGCCGAGACGCACGGGCTGGTTCCCCGCGTCACCTACGGGCTGACGGAGGCGCCGACGGTCGTGTCCATCGACCCGGACGGTGACGAATGGCGCCCCGGGACCAGCGGGCGGGTCCTTCCGCAGTACGACGTCGCCGCATACGACGACGACGGCCGCCGGCTTCCCGACGGTGAACTCGGCGAACTGAAACTCGCCGGCACCGGTGAGGGCCCGTGGGCGCACGCGTGGACGCCGATGCTCGGTTCTTGGGAGAACGGACATATCCGTCCACCGGAGCCCGGCCCGATCCCCACCGGCGACATCGGAACCGTCGACGGCGAGGGGTGGCTGACCGTGCTCGACCGCAAGAAGCTCGTCATCATCCGCGGCGGCGCCAACGTCTACCCCCTCGAGGTCGAACGCGTGCTCGCCACCCACCCGGACGTCAGCAAGGCCGCCGTGTACCCGATCCCCGACGACCGCCTCGGCCAGCGTGTCGCGGCGGTCGTCGAGAGTCACCGTCCCGAACCGGATTTCGACGCGATCACCGCGCTGTGCCGACGCGAACTCGCGTCGTACAAGGTTCCGGAGATCTGGACCCGCGTCGACGCGCTGCCGGTCAATGCGATGGGCAAGATCCAGCGCGCCGGTCTCGCCGAATTCGTCGCCGCCCACGGTGTCACCGAACAGCGTGTCACCGAACGCCGCGATGCCGGGCGTGCATAGTCCCGGCGCAGCCGTCCGATCCGTGCGAGGATCGAGCCCCTGTCGAGAGGAGAGCCCAGTGGCGCCCATCGGTGACGCCGCCGCGAGGATGTTCGGCCTGGACGGGCGGGTCGCGATCGTGACCGGGGCGTCGTCCGGTCTGGGTGCAGCCGTCGCCGAGGCCCTGGCGTCGCTGGGCGCGAAGGTCGCGGTGGTGGCGCGGCGCCGCGACCGGCTCGCCGACCTGGCACAGCGGATCGACGGACTGCCCGTGGCCTGCGACCTGTCCGACCTGGACCGGGTCGCCGAGGTCGTACCGGCGGTGCTCGAGCACCTCGGACCCCCGGAGATCCTGGTGAACGCCGCGGGGAGCATGTTCACCGAGGAACGCGCCGAGTCGGAGCCGCTCGGCGCGATGCGGCGCACGCTCGATCTGAACCTGCTCGCGCCGTTCCGGCTCGCGCAGGACGTGTTTCCGTACATGCGGGCGGCCGGTCGCGGATCGATCGTCAACATCTCGTCCATCAGCGGCCGGGTGGGGGTCGCGGGCATCCCGCAGGCGTCCTATGCCGCGAGCAAGCTCGGCCTGTCGGGTCTGACCTCCGAACTCGCGGTGCAGTGGGCACGGCACTCGATCCGGGTGAACACCGTGGCGCCCGGCTTCTTCCGCAGCGAGATCACCGGTCCTCTCTACGAGAGCGAACGGGCCACCGAGTATCTGCGCCGCAACACGCCGCTCCCGAAGGAGGGCACCGCGGACGACATCGTCGGTGCGGTCGTGTGGCTCGCCGGCGACGCCGGCAGCTACGTCACCGGTCAGACGATCGTGGTCGACGGGGGCTGGACCGCGCGCTGAGGCCGGCTCCTACGACTCAAGTATTGTCATCCTTACAAGGATTGACGTAATGTCCGCTGCACGGGCTTAGGCGACGCCGGTTCCGCACACGGTGCCCGGTCCGGCGAATGCACGTCCGATATCGCTCGACGGCTCGAGGAAGGAATTGCTTCGACGATGTTTTCCGCTTTGGTGATCGAGAAGGACGAAACCGGACAGACGGTGGCGCGCAAGAGCCTGGAGGACACCGACCTGCCCGACGGGAATGTGACCGTCGACGTGGAGTACTCGACCCTCAATTTCAAGGACGCTCTCGCCATCACCGGTAGGTCCCCGGTCGTGCGCAGGTTCCCCATGGTGCCGGGAATCGACATGGCAGGCGTCGTCGCCGACAGCTCGCACGAGCGGTGGTCGGAGGGTGACCGCGTGGTGCTCAACGGCTGGGGCGTCGGCGAAACCCATTGGGGCGGACTGGCACAGCGCGCGCGGATCGACGGCGACTGGCTGGTCCCGCTGCCCGATGCGTTCACCCCGCGGCAGGCCATGGCGATCGGGACCGCCGGCTACACCGCGAGCCTGTGCGTCGACGCTCTCGTCGACTTCGGTGTCACCCCCGACCAGGGCGACATCCTGGTGACGGGCGCGACCGGCGGCGTCGGCAGCGTCGCCATCGCCCTGCTCGCCAAGGCCGGATTCTCCGTCACTGCCGCGACCGGAAAAACTTCGGAGGCAAAGTATCTCACCTCGCTGGGTGCGAGGAACGTCCTCGATCGGGCCGAACTGTCCGCGGCCGGCAAACCGTTGCAGAAGGAACACTGGGCCGGCGTCGTCGACACCGCGGGTAGCCACACCCTCGCCAATGCGTGCGCCCAGACCCGTTACGGCGGCGCGGTCGCAGCGTGCGGTCTCGCCCAGGGCATGGATTTTCCGGCCTCGGTCGCACCGTTCATCCTGCGCGGCGTCTCGCTCCTCGGCATCGACAGCGTGATGGCCCCGCACCCCCGGCGCACCGCCGCGTGGGAACGGCTGGCCCGGGATCTCGACGCGAGCGCGCTGGACGCGATCGCCCACGAGGTCGGGCTGGAGGAAGCGATCGGTGCCGCCGAAAAGCTCATGGACGGCACCGTGCGCGGTCGCATCGTCGTCGACGTCAATCGCTGATCGAGGAGTAGACGTGAGCAAGAAATCGAATCCGGCCGAGGTCACCGAACTCGACCTGTCCGACGTCGATCATCGCGTCGGCAAGCCCGTCGGCGGCGGCCAGCTGTGGGACCCGTGCAGCGGCTCCGACATCCGGCGCTGGGTGATGGCCATGGACTATCCGAACCCGCTCCACTGGGACGAGGAGTTCGCGCGCGAATCGCGCTTCGGCGGCATCGTCGCACCGCAGTCGATCGCGGTGGCCCTCGACTACGGCCACGGCGCGCAGCCCGCCTGCGTGGGCCGCATTCCCGGCAGCCACCTGATCTTCGGAGGCGAGGAATGGTGGTTCTACGGCACCCCGGTCCGCCCCGGTGACAAGCTCTTCCAGGATCGCCGTTTCCACGACTACAAGGTGGTGGAGACCAAGTTCGCCGGTCCGACGATGTTCTCGCGCGGCGACACCGTCCACCGCAACCAGCACGGTGCACTCGTCGCGAAGGAGCGGTCCACCGCGATCCGCTACCTGTCGTCCGAGGCCACCAAGCGCGGCATGTACGAGAACCAGCTCGGGGAGATCAAGCGGTGGACCGCCGAGGAGCTCACCGAGGTCGAATCGCTGCGCCACGAGTGGATCCTGTCCAACCGGCTCGGTGTCTCGCCGCATTTCGACGAGGTCAAGGTCGGCGACACCCTGCCGCGGCGCGTGATCGGCCCGCACAGCATCGCGACGTTCACCACCGAATACCGCGCGTTCCTGTTCAACATCTGGGGCACCTTCCACTGGACCGCACCGGAAGGTCTCGAAGATCCGTGGATCAACCAGGATCCGGGCTGGGTCGAGGGATTCGGCTTCGACGAGGACGGCGCCCGGATCGATCCACGCAAGCGGGACGGGCTCTACGTCGGCCCGTCGCGTGGGCACATCGACGCAGACAAGGCCAGTGAGGTCGGAATGGCCCGCGCCTACGGCTACGGCGCGACGATGGGCGCATGGTGCACCGACTACCTGTCCTACTGGGCGGGCAACGACGGCATGGTCCGTCACACCAAGGCCGACTTCCGCGGTCCCGCGTTCGAGGGTGATGTCACCTACTTCGACGCCGAGGTGATCGACAAGCAGACCGACACCCCGTGGGGCGTGCCCCTCGTCCAGGTGAAACTGCGCCTGACCAACCAGGATTCCGCCGTCCTGGTCGACTGCACCGCCGAGATCGAACTGCCGTACTGAACGCATCGAGCACACGAGGGCAGACATGACGACCGTAGAGAATGCTGTATCGGCACAACCGCTTTCGATCGTCTCGGGACCACCACTCGCCGAGGAGCCCGGCCTCGGGACGTTGACGCTGCCCGGCTTCCTACGCGAGATCACCACGGCGTACGCCGACCGTGAGGCCCTCGTGATGCACGAAGCCGGCGCCGTCACCCGCTGGAGCTACGCCGAGCTCTGGGAACGCGCGATCGAGGTTGCGAAGGCATTGCGCGCGTTGGGGATCGGTAAGGACGGCCGGGTCGGGGTGTTGATGACCAACCGGCCCGAGTGGCTCGCGGCGACCTTCGGCGCGTCGCTCGCCGGCGGTGTCGCGGTCGCGCTGAGCACGTTCTCGGCCCCCGCCGAACTCGACTTCCTCATCGAGACCTCCGGGATCTCGGTGCTGCTGTTCGAACGCACCGTCGCGAACCGGGACCTGGCCGAGGCGCTCGTCGAACTCGAACCGGAGATCGGCCGGTCCTCCCCCGGCGATCTGCGGTCGGCGCGCTACCCGCACCTGCGGTACCTCGCCACGGTCGGGGAGGCACCCGACGGTGCGATCGAGTCGTGGGACACGTTCCTCACACGAGGCCGAGACGTGCCCAGGCGACTCGTCGAGGCGACCGCCGCTGCGGTCAGACCGAGCGACACCGCCGTCCTGTTCTTCTCCTCGGGCACGACGAGCAAACCGAAAGGCATCCTCAGCGCCCACCGGGGGGTGAGCATCCAGTCGTGGCGGTTCGGACGGATGTACGGCTTCGAGCCCGCGGACGATGTGCGCTGCTGGTCGGCGAACGGCTTCTTCTGGTCGGGCAACTTCGGGATGGCGCTCGGTGCGACCCTGTCGAAGGGCGGCTCGCTCGTCCTCCAGTCCGTGTTCGACGCCGCCGAAGCGCTCGATCTCATGGAACGCGAGCGGGTGAACTTCCCGGTCGCGTGGCCGCACCAGTGGGCACAACTCGAAGCCGCTCCGAACTGGGCGGAGACGGACCTGAGCGCGATGCGGTTCGTGGACAACAGCACTCCCATCGCGCGACACCCGTCGGTGTCGGTCGACTACCGCGAACCCGGCCACGCCTACGGCAACACCGAGACCTTCACGATCTCGACGGCCTACCCGGCGAACACCCCCGACGAGGTGACCGCCGGCAGCAGCGGGGTGCCGTTGCCGGGTGTCACCGTGAAGGTCGTCGAACCGCTGTCCGGCGTCCCTGTCCCGGTCGGGGCCAGCGGTGAGATCTGCGTCAAGGGGCCGACATTGATGCTCGGTTACCTCGGAATCCCGCTGTCCGACACGCTCGACGCCGACGGCTTCTTCCACACCGGCGACGGTGGGCACCTCGACGACGAGGGCCGGCTGTTCTGGGAGGGCCGGCTCAACGACATCATCAAGACCGGTGGCGCGAACGTCTCCCCGCTCGAGGTCGACGAGGCACTGATCGGTCTTCCGGGAGTCAAGGTCGCGCGCACCGTCGGGGTGCCTCACGAGACGCTCGGCGAAGTCGTCGTCGCGTGCATCGTGCCGCACGCCGACGCGAACCTCGAGGCGAAGAAGATCCGCAGTCACCTCCGGGAACAGCTGGCGAGCTACAAGGTCCCGCGCCATGTGCTGTTCTTCGACGAGGACGAGATCTCGCTGACCGGCAGCGCGAAGATCAAGACCGACGAGGTCCGCAAGCTCGCGGTCGCACGGCTGCAGGGCTGACGCCCGGTGTGCCGTTGTGGCGGTCAGGACCGCCACAACCGGCCACCCGGGGCGGAGCGCCGCGCAAAACGACCGCGGGGGGGGGGGGGGCGGGAGGGAGA